>PFJE01000033.1:3903-15360 GCA_002783865.1 Sphingomonadales bacterium CG_4_10_14_3_um_filter_58_15 | reverse complement strand
CACTGAATCAACGAATCGGATAGCCGTCAAGCTAACCTGCTGATATCACCCAACTTAGTTTCGGGTCAGACACTTAGAAAATTGCTTGATCGCTTTGCTGTTACTTTCATCGGACATCAAGGCAAGAAGGTCGGCTATTTACCAAATTCTCTGTTCGATAACATCATCGGCAATCAAATTCCGATCCCAGATCAGTTACAATAGCCCGCTAAATACGTTTCCAGCCAACTTTTAAGTTGGATTGACAATTTTCACAAAGTTTAACAATACCATCACCCACGGCATTGAAGATTCCAACATTACGAAGTACTGGATGACGGCAGCAGTAAGCTCGAATCACCGTAGCTATAGAAACGATAGCCCGTGGCGATCGCATGCGCATAAGCCACCTGCATCGTCTCCAGTCCCATCAGCGCGCTGACCAGCATGAACAAGGTCGACTTCGGCAGGTGGAAATTGGTCATCAGGCCGTCGATCGCGCGGAACTTGTAGCCGGGCGTGATGAAGATATCGGTGTCGCCTTCGAACGGCTGGATGATGCCATCTTCTCCGGTGGCGCTTTCGACCAGGCGGAGGCTGGTGGTGCCTACGGCGATGATCCGGCCGCCTGCTTTTCGCGCGCTATTGAGACGGTCGGCGGTTGCGGCGTCGATTTTGCCCCACTCGCTGTGCATCCGGTGGTCGTCGGTCTCGTCGACCTTGACCGGCAGGAAGGTGCCGGCACCGACGTGCAGGGTCAACGTCTCGCTGCCGATACCGGCTTCGGCGAGCGCGGCGAGCAGGCCCTCGGTGAAGTGCAGCGCTGCGGTCGGCGCCGCCACGGCGCCCTTTTCGCGGGCAAACATGGTCTGATAATCGTCGGCGTCGCGTTCATCGATCGCCCGCTTGCTGGCGATATAGGGCGGCAAGGGCATGGTGCCGGCGCGTTCGAGCAGCAGTTCCACTGGTTCCTCGCCCAGGAAGCGGAGAATGAAACTGCCGTCGTCGAGCTTGGCTTCCGCTTCCGCCGCTACATTCATGCCAAAATCGACGGTCTCGCCGACGCGCAGGCGTTTGGCGTTGCGGATGAAGGCCTGCCAGCGGCGCAGATCGATTCGCTTGTGCAGCGTTGCGCCGATGCGGGCGTCGCCGCGGGTGCCGGTCAGCTGCGCGGGGATCACCCTGGTGTCGTTGAACACCAATATGTCCTGCGGCCCGAGCAGCTGCGGCAGATCGCTGACGATATGGTTGGTTAGCTGGTCGCCGTTGACGCGCAGCAGTTTGGCGCTGTCGCGCGGCACCGCCGGTCGCAGCGCGATACACTCCGGCGGCAGGTCAAAGTCAAACAGATCAACGCGCACGGGCCGGACTAGGGATTGATCGGCGCGTTCAGGTCATCCACCGTGATCGGCGCTTCGGACGCGCTGGCACCGGCGCCCGGCAGGACCGGCGGCTTGTTGTCTGCGGCAATCGAAGCCTGCAATATCCGGCTGGGGTTCAAGGGCGGCTCGCCGCGGGCGATCCTGTCGACATATTCCATGCCGGAGGTCACGCGGCCGAACGCCGAATATTTGCCATCGAGCGAGAAGCGCGGATAGAAGAGGATGAAAAACTGGCTGTTGGCGCTGTCTTCGTCTGCGGAGCGCGCCATCGAGATGACGCCGCGCACATGCGGGAATTTGCCGAATTCTGCTTTCAGATCTGGCAGATCTGACCCGCCGGTGCCGGTGCCAGTCGGGTCGCCGGTCTGCGCCATAAAGCCGTCGATTACGCGGTGAAATATCTGCCCGTCATAAAAGCCCTGCCGCGCCAGCGTCTTGATCCGCTCGACATGATTGGGGGCAAGGGTCGCAAACAACTGGATCGCCACCCGGCCGCCGGTCGACAGGTCAAGATAGAGAATATTCTCTTCAGCGGGAACCGATGCGGCGGCGGGCGCCTGCTCCTCCACTTCCTGCGCGTGGGCGGTGCCGGACACCAGAAACAGGGCGGAGAAGGTCAGAAATAATCTACGCAGCATGGCATACTCGCTTGCTATCAGGGGTTGGGAACGCAACTAGCCTTTGGACGATTCTACCTTTCACTGCAATGAATTGCTGGCGACGGCTATTGGTCGCCCTTCAGGCCGATCTTCTGGACCCTTGCGGTAATCTCGTCGGCGACCAGCGGTGTCACGAACTTGTGGATCTCGCCGCCGAACATGGCAATTTCCTTGACCAGACGCGAGGCGATCGGCTGCAGCGAGACGTCGGCCATGAGAAATACCGTTTCAATATTGCCGTTGAGCTGCTGATTCATGCCCGCCATCTGATATTCATATTCAAAGTCGGCGACGGCGCGCAGCCCGCGAACGATCACGCCGGCCCCCTGCTTTTCGGCAAATTTCATCAACAGCATATTGAAACCGACCACTTCCACGCCCTCGCCCAGATCGGCGGTTTCCCGGCGCACCATCTCCAGCCGCTCCTCGTCCGAAAACATCGGCGACTTAGAGGGATTGGTGGTCACGCCGATGACCAGCTTGTCGACCAGACGCATGCCGCGCTTGATGATATCCATATGGCCGAGGGTGATGGGGTCAAAAGTCCCCGGATAAACGCCGATTCTCATGTCTTGCTCCCCGACTAGCGGTCTCTTGCGATGGTATATTCGGCGATGGCGCGCAGCAAATCGGCTTCTGCGCCATAGCCATTCAAATGGGATTTCGCCTGATTGGCCAGCATCCGCGCCTGCTCTTTTGCCCGTTCCAGCCCCATCAGGCTCAGAAAAGTCTCCTTGCCGGCATCGGCATCCTTGTGCAGCGCCTTGCCGGCCTTTTCCTCGTCGCCCTCGACGTCCAATATGTCGTCGGCAATCTGGAACGCGAGGCCCAGGTCGTGGGCATAACCGCGCAGGCTGGTGCGGCCTTCGTCGGGCACCCGTCCCAGAATCGCTCCGATTTCAACACAGGCCGCGATCAGCGCACCGGTTTTCAGCTGCTGCAACCGGGTCACCGTCTGCAGGTCAAAGGTCGAATTTTCCGCCACCAGATCCATCATCTGGCCACCCGCCATGCCGGCCGGTCCTGCGGCTTTGGCGAGGCACGCGGTCATCTCGGCGCGGACAAAGGGATCATGATGGGTGCGTTCGTCGGCCAGCAATCCAAACGCCATCGCATGCAATGCATCGCCAGCGAGAACCGCGGTCGCTTCGCCAAAGGCGATATGGGTGGTCGGCTTGCCGCGGCGCAGATCGTCATCATCCATGCAGGGAAGATCATCGTGGATCAGCGAATAGACATGCAGCGCCTCGACTGCGGTTGCGGCGCGGATGGCGCAGGATTCATCGACGTTGAACAGTCCGGCGGTCGCCATCACCAGCAAGGGCCGCAGCCGTTTGCCGCCGCCGATCGCGGCATGGCGCATCGCCTCGTACAATTCGCTGCGCGCGTCATTGGGGACTTGCAAAAGCGAGTCGAACTGCCGGTCGACCGCCGTGGCTACCCGTCCCATCTCCCGAAAAAGATCCGAATTATTGTTGGCGGCCAACGGTTCAGTCCGCGTCAAAAGGCGCAGTGGCTTGCGGCTTGCCGTCGCGATCGAGGGTGATTTTCTCGATTCTAGCCTGCGCCGCTTCCAGCCGTTGCTGGCACAGGCCGCGCAATTTTTCGCCTTCGCTGTACAGTTCGATCGACTGGTCGAGCGGCACGTCGCCGCTTTCAAGCTTGCGAACGATCTCCTCAAGCCGCTTCAGCGCGTCCTCAAAATTCAATGTCGACAGATCTTCTTTGGTTTCGCTCATGGCGGGATTCAATGACAACGCTTTTGGCTGCGGTCAAGGGCTTGGGCTTCACTATCGATAAGTTCCGGTGTAGCTTTGGAAAAACAGGGGGGAGAAAATATGTTCATCGGTCATTTTGCGCCTGCGATGGCTGCAGCAACCCATCCCAAGGCACCGGGACTCGGCACATTGTTTGTTGCCGGGCAATTTCTGGATTTCGGGTTTTTCGGACTGGCGCTGGCCGGCGTCGAGAATTTTCGCATCACCCCCGGCATCACCCGGATGGTGCCGCTCGATCTTTACGACATGCCCTATACCCACAGCCTGCTGGGCAGCACCGTCTGGGCCGCCGGATTCGCGCTGCTGATCTGGGCGTTTACGCGCAACCGGACCGGCGCGCTGATCGGAGGCGCGGTGGTGCTGTCGCACTGGTTCCTCGATCTGCTGGTGCATGCGCCGGACCTGACGCTGGCCGGTTCGCCGCCGAAACTCGGCTTTGGCCTTTGGAACTATCCGATGATCGAGATGCCGCTGGAAATCGGCATCACCTTTGGTGCGCTGGCCTTTTACGTCATCCGGACCAAAGCTGTTTCCAGCCGGTCGAAATATGCGATTGGTCTTTTGGCCGTATTGTTACTGGTCTTCCAATCGATCAACTGGTTCGGGCCGGAACCGCAGTCCGCAGACACGGCGATTAAGCTGACCGGCCTGTTTGCCTTTACCGTCGCGGCGCTGGCCGCCTGGTGGGCCGGGAGAACCAGGATATTGAAACAGCCATGAGGACAGACACGAACATGACCCAATATATCGCCGCCTATGTCATCGCCGCTATAATCTTCGGTATTCTCGATGCTGTCTGGCTGAGCAATGCCGCGCCGTCGCTCTATCGTCCGATCATTGGCGATATCATGGCGGACCAGTTCCGTCTCGCGCCGGCGCTGACCTTTTATGCGCTCTATCTTTGCGGGATGATGTGGTTTGCGGTGCGTCCTGCGCTGCTTGACGGCCAATGGACGAGCGCCTTGCTCAACGGTGCCCTGCTGGGCTTTTTCTGCTATGCGACGTTCGATCTGACCAGCCAGGCGGTGTTCAAGACCTGGCCGACGAAGCTAACAATCATCGACATGATCTGGGGCACATTTGCGACCGGCACGACTGCGGCGCTGACCGCTTATCTGGTGCTAAGGTTTGTGAAGGCATGAACTGAATTCACAAACCATCTGCAGTCAACCCTGGAACCTGGTGCCCAAGGCAGCGATTCGCGCTGGCAGAAGCGCAAAAATAGCGCGCCGTCTTTCGTCGCTGGCCGATCCCCATTCGCCGATTTCAGACAATGTCCGGCCGCATCCGATGCACAGGCCGCTCGGACGGTCGATCTTGCAGATATCATTGCAGGGAGATTTCACTGCGCGGCCAGCTGCTCTTCTATCTGCCCCAGACGCTCCTTGCCGAAATAGATTTCGCCATCGACGAATATGGTCGGAATACCAAAAGCCCCCCGCGCGACCGCATTTTCGATGTTGTCGATCAATGCCTGTTTGATCGCCGGGGCCTGGGTCTCGGCCAGAAGTGCCTGCGCATCATATCCGCCGCCCTGCACTATTTTGCCGAGCGTCTCGGCGTCGGTGACGTCCAGCCCCTGCTCCCAGATGGCGGGCAACAGTGTCTCGATAAACCCGGCGCGTTGTTTCGCTTTCACTGCAGTCAACATTCGCAATAGAGTGATCGTATTGAACGGGAAGTGCGGGTTCATCTTGAATTTGGTCAGGTTGTGCTTTGCAATGAACCGGTTCATTTCCAGCATCGCATAGTCATTCTTTCCCTTCACCTCCGCATCGCGCATGAAGGGCGGTGCATTGCCGGTCAGCTTGTGCATACCGCCGAGAAACGCCGGTGTTACCTCAACGCTCGCGCCATATTTCGCGGCCAGATCGTGCAAGGGCTGCCAGATCAGATAGGCGTTGGGGCTGACGAAATCGAAAATCAGCTCGATGGTCTTGGTCATGCGAATATGCTCCTGCGGAGGCAGGAGCCCATCTCCCGCCATTTAGTCCAGACGCCAACTCTGGAGATGGACCCCCGCCTTCGCGGGGGCACGGACTCCACTCCATAAAGCAGCGCCACGAAACATCAATTCCCTCTAGGCGAAATTGTCCCGTCTCGTTAAAGGGTCTGCATGACCACAGACACGCTGATCGCAGAGCCCCGGATCTCCACCGAAACCGTGCGCGAGCACGGCCTCAATGCGGAGGAATATCAGCGCATATTGAACGCGCTCGGCCGCGAGCCGAATATCACCGAACTCGGCATCTTCTCGGTGATGTGGTCGGAACATTGTTCCTACAAGTCATCGCGCCTGCATCTGAAGAAGCTGCCGACCACCGGCCCGCAGGTGATCTGCGGCCCCGGCGAAAATGCCGGCGTGATCGACATCGGCGACGGTCAGGCGGCGATCTTCAAGATGGAGAGCCACAACCATCCTTCCTATATCGAACCCTATCAGGGCGCAGCAACCGGTGTCGGCGGCATTTTGCGCGATGTATTCACCATGGGCGCGCGGCCTGTTGCGAACCTGAACGCCCTGCGCTTCGGGCGGCCCGACCATCCGAAGATGAAGCATCTGGTCAAGGGCGTGGTTGCCGGCATCGGCGGCTACGGCAATTGCGTCGGCGTGCCGACCGTCGGCGGCGAGACCAATTTCGATCCGGCCTATGATGGCAATATCATCGTCAATGCGATGACCGTCGGCGTTGCCGATGCAGACAAGATTTTCTACTCGGCAGCGTCCGGCGTCGGCAATCCAATCGTCTATGTCGGCTCCAAAACCGGCCGCGACGGCATCCATGGCGCAACCATGGCGAGCGCGGAATTTGACGATGACAGCGATGAGAAGCGCCCCACCGTGCAGGTTGGTGATCCGTTCACCGAAAAACTGCTGATCGAGGCCTGCCTCGAACTGATGGCCAGCGATGCGATCGTCGCGATCCAGGATATGGGCGCAGCCGGCCTGACCAGCTCCAGCGTCGAAATGGCGACCAATGGCGAAGTCGGCATCATCCTCGACATGGACAAGGTGCCGTGCCGCGAAACCGGCATGACCGCTTATGAAATGATGCTCAGCGAGTCGCAGGAACGGATGCTGATGGTCCTGAAACCGAGACGCGAGGAAATGGCCGAGGCCATTTTCACCAAATGGGAGCTCGATTTCGCGGTGATCGGCGAGGTCACCGATAGCCGCCGGATGGTGCTGACCCACAAGGGCGAGACCGTCTGCGACATTCCGCTTGGACCCCTCGCCGACGACGCGCCGCTCTACGACCGTCCGCATCTGACCCGCGAGCAATATGCCGCGCATATCAATATCCAGCCGCTCGGCGATATCCCGGAAAGCCCGGACATCGGCGCCGACCTGATGAAGATGATGGCGAGCCCCGCGCTCGCCTCGCGCCGCTGGATCTGGGAACAATATGACAGCCAGGTCGGGGCAGACACCGTGCAGCGCTCCGGCGGCGATGCCGCGGTGGTGCGCGTGCACGGCACCAACAAGGGGCTCGCCATCACCACCGACTGCACACCGCGCTATTGCAAGGCCGACCCCTATGAAGGCGGCAAGCAGGCGATTGCCGAGGCCTATCGCAATCTCTGCGCGGTCGGCGCGAAACCGCTGGCGACCACCGACTGCATGAATTTCGGCAATCCCGAAAAGCCGCATATCATGGGACAATTCGTCGGCTGCATCGAGGGCATGGCGGAAGCCTGCAAGGAGCTCGACATGCCGATCGTCTCGGGCAATGTCAGCCTTTACAACGAGACCACCGGTGCCGACGGCATCAGCCATGCGATCCTGCCGACCCCGGCGATTGGCGCGGTCGGCCTGATCGACGATCTCGACACCATGATGACCATCGGTTTCAAGAATGAGGGCGATCATATCGCCACCATCGGCTTCCATTATGAAGAGCTGGGCCAGTCGACCTGGCTGCGCGAAATCCACGGCCTGCAGGACGGCCCGCCGCCCAAGGTGGATCTGAAAGATGAAGAATGGGCTGGTCGCGTGATCCGCGAGCTTATTGCAGAGGGCAAGGTTACTGCGGTCCACGATATCAGCGACGGCGGCCTTGCGGTCACGCTCGCCGAAATGGCATTGGCGGGCAATCTCGGCGCAGAAATCGACCCAATGACCAGCGCCTTTGCCTTTAGCGAAGCGCAGGGCCGCTATGTCATCACCTACCGCGCCGACGCCGAACTGGATCGCGAGAAGGTGCCGTTTGAGAAAATCGGCGAGGTGAAGGGCGATCAGCTGGTTTTGAACGGAAAGCCGGTTGCCATAAGCGATCTCCGCGAGGCTCATGAAAGCTTCTTCCGCGACTGGATGGAGGACTAGGCTCTGTGCATTGAATTTAGCATCAAATGATGCTATAAAAGATGCATGAGAACCACTGTTACGATAGATGATGATCTGATGGACCGGGCGATGGAATATACCGGAATCAGCGAACGCGCGACGATCCTCCGCATGGCTCTCGAACAGCTGGTCGCCATTGGTGCCGAAAAGAGGCTGGCAAAGCTAAAGGGTAGCCTGCCCGATCTCGAACCGCCACCTCGCCGTCTCCCGCCGCGTTTCGTCAATTCGGATTAGCGCACAATGATCATCATCGATACATCGACATGGGTAGATCATTTTCGGGGCATCGATACATTGCTGGACAGCCCTCCGGTGCAGTCGGTCCGCCGACTTCTCCATCCCTTCGTTTACGGCGAATTGCTGCTCAGCGGTCTGCCCAAGAATAGTGCAGTCAGGGAAATTTTGCAGGATTTGCAAATGGCACCGATTGCAGAACCTTCCGAGGTTGCTGCCTTTATCGAGTGGGCGGGGCTGGCGGGAACCGGCGTCGGCTATGTCGATGCCCATTTGCTGGTTTCTGCCCGCATGTTGGAAAATGGCCGCTTGCTGACACAGGATCGGAATCTGATGGCACAGGCGCAGCGTCTGGATATGGCCTATCAGCCATGACCTCAGGCTATTCCGGAACCCCGCTCGCAAAAAAGCTCTCGCTCAAGGACGGTATGCGCGTCTGGTTTGCGAACATGCCGGACAGCATTCGCGCGGAGATTGAAGACTATGGCCTTACCTTGTCCGAAGAGAAGCTTCCCGCGCCCGGCATCCATGCCGCCCATATTTTCACAACGGAACGCGCGGTGATGGAAAAGCATCTTGCCACGCTGCGGGACATGATCGACCCCGCTGGCCAAGTCTGGGTGAGCTGGCCGAAAAAGGCATCGAAAGTCGAAACCGATATCACCGAAGACACGATCCGCGAAGTCGCGCTGCCAATGGGATTTGTTGATATCAAGGTCTGTGCAGTGGACGCGGTCTGGTCGGGACTCAAGCTTGTGATCCGCAAGGAATTGCGGTGATTCCAAACAATCCTGATTGAAAACTGTCGCCCCAGCGAAGGCTGGGGCCTAAACCGATCCAGCGCATCTCACCAATCTTGGCTTGGATCCCAGCCTACGCTGGGATGACGAGTGCAACTAGGCCGCCTGCGCCAACATATCATAGGGATCCACATTCCGTTCCCGGAATTTCGTATGGGCTTCGTGATAATAATGCGGCGTCTTGATATGCAGCCGTTCCCGCAAGGCATCCAGCGGCTGGGCGAGTAGATCGGTGATCGATTCTTCGTTGATCCGCGGACAGGCCTTGCCCATTTTCTGGGCTTCACGGATCGCACTGAATATCGGCGCATCGCTCTTGATTTGCTTCTTCATATTCAGACCCGCGGCGTAGGCGATGAAGACATTGCCCAGAGAGGGGTTCTGGCCATAAGTAAAGGCCAGCACACAGGCTTCGCCCAGTGCATCGCGGCCATAGCCGGTCAGAACATGCAGCAGATCATGGGTGTCGCGCTGGCGAAAACCGTACCATTCGATCAGGTCGCCAAATTTATTCGGACTGAACCGGTCATATTCGGCGATCAGTCCGGCCGCACTAAGGCCTTCCTTTTCCATGAAATCGCAATAGGCGTGCGCAAGACTGCCTGCGGGCATTTGGCGCAGACGGTCATGGTCGTCGAGGAGGGTAGCCAGTTCGGGTTCGCTGACCAGAAGGCCCTTGCCCTTGTCGCTTTCAACGAATGCCTTGGCATCCTTGCGGAAGCCGGGACGCGGCAGCGATTCAAAGATATGGAACACCTGTTCTGTGTCTTCCTTGTCCTTGATCAGCTCGCGGAAATGATGGAGCGCCTTCAGCGGGCGAAAGCGGGCGGCCGGACGATCCGGGTGGATGAAGGGTCGGTCCGAATCACTCGGCGAAGAGAAGTCATGTTTGATTTTCATATTGGCCATATGTCGCTTACTAACATTGATGTCAATATAGAATATTGGCTTTCCTACAGTAGATCGCTCCGCTATCCGGCATATCGTCCAAACTCGGCCTTTGAAAAGGCTTCATTGGCCCGAACTTTGACGAACTTTGCGCGACCATGGAAGCGGGAGATGGAAATTTGAAGCCTCACGATACCCTGCCCTACACCGCATTGCCGGACTATTCCGACGCCGAACGGATCGCGCGATCCAAGGCTTTTTACGAAGCGATAAAAACCCGCAGGACCTGCCGCTACTTTGCCGATGATCCGATTCCCCGTGCGGTGATCGAAAATGCGATTCTGGCCGCCGGCACCGCGCCCAATGGCGCCAACCATCAACCCTGGCATTTTGCCGTGATTGAAACGCCGGAAAAGAAAAAAGCCCTGCGCGCCGCCGCGGAAGAAGAGGAACGGGCATTTTACGTAAGCAAGGCCGGCAAAGAGTGGCTCGAGGCGCTGGCGCCGCTGGGCACCGATGCCGACAAGCCGTTCCTGGAGACCGCGCCTTATCTGATCGTCATTTTCGGCCAGCGCAAAGGCGGCATGAACCCCGGCGAGATGAAACAGAATTATTATGTCAACGAGAGCGTTGGCATCGCTACCGGCATGCTGATCACCGCGCTGCACGATGCGGGGCTCGCTACCCTCACCCACACGCCCAACCCTATGAAATTCCTGAACCAGCTGTGCGGACGGCCCTCCCATGAAAAGCCGATGATGATATTGGTGGTCGGCAAGCCCGCCCCCAACGCGACAATTCCGGTGCACGCGACGATCAAAAAACCGCTGGATCAGATCGCCACCTGGCTGTGACCGCATTGCGATCGCCTTATTGCGACCGTGCTGAGCCTGTCGAAGCACAGCCCATAGCTTCAGGCTTTGCCCGTCAAAGTCCTTCGACAAGCTCAGGGCGAATGAATTTCAAATGACCAGCGCCGCCCCCTCATCCCGCTATCTCGAGCTCGACGCGCTCCGCGGTTTTGCGGTGATGGGCATATTGCTGATGAATATCGTCGGCTTCTCGATGCCGGAAATGGCTTATGTCAGCCCGGCGGTCTATGGCGGCACCGATACGCCTGATGTCATTGTTTGGGCCTTGTCCTACATCTTCGTCGATGGAAAGATGCGCGGCCTGTTTACCATCATGTTCGGAGCAAGCATGATGCTGATCATCGAGCGGGCGCAGGGCAATGATGAAAATCCGGCAAGGGTTCACTTTTCCCGCATGGCCTGGCTGGCGATTTTCGGCCTCGCGCACTTTTTCTTCCTGTGGTTCGGCGACATCCTGTTCCTCTACGCCGCCGTCGGTTGCATCGCCTATTTCGTGAGCGGCCTGACCGCCGAAGATCTT
>PFJE01000033.1:0-3804 GCA_002783865.1 Sphingomonadales bacterium CG_4_10_14_3_um_filter_58_15 | reverse complement strand
GCCAGCGCGGCCGCGATTCAAAATGTTGCGAAGCTCCTCGCCGATTTTGGCTCGGAACCGGCTGCCATAGCTGGAGATATAGCCCTTCATCGGTCCGGTTTTGTGCCGATATTTCTCGACAAGCTCCGTAACGACCCCTTCGGTCCATTGATTCTTGTCACCTATAATCTGGCCGAAACACTGCCGCTGATGATGATCGGCATGGCGCTTTACAAAAATGGTTTCTTCACCGGAAAATGGAGCGCGGCAGAATATCGTAGATTGGGCATCCGGTTAACCGCAATCGGCGCGTTTATCCTGACCGCCATCGCGTTGGGCCTGATCCACCGACAGTTCGACATGCTGCTGATGCTGAACGCCAGCTATGCCTGGAACTGGCCGTCGCAATTGCTGATGACGATCGGCTATGCGGCCTTGCTGATTGGCCTGATTCAGAAATTCTCTGCGGCATCCTGGATCCACCGCGTCGCCGCCGTCGGTCGCGCTGCCTTCACCAATTATCTCGGCACAAGCCTGCTGATGACGTTCATTTTTTACGGTTGGGGCTTGGGGCTCTACGGGTCTGTCGGGCGTGCGGAGCTGTACCTGTTCGTCGCCGCCGCCTGGGCGCTGATGCTGATCTGGTCAGAACCGTGGCTGAACCACTTTCGCTACGGTCCGCTGGAATGGCTATGGCGCAGTCTGGCTAGAGGACAGGCGCAGTCGATGCGAAACACGCCGCCCAAAAATTAACCCCATTTTTGCTATTGCGATCTATTCTCATTAGCGATATACGAGTCGCCGAGAGGAACGGAAATGGTTGTTTGCATCTGTAATGCAATTAAGGAAAAAGACCTGAGAGCCGCCGTGCGCAGCGGTGCCGATCGGCCTTCGCAGGTCTATGCATTGCTTGGCCGCAAGCCGAAATGCGGACAATGCCTCGCTTTTGCCCAGACAATTATCAAGTCCGAAGTTGCGACCGCTTAGCATTCTCGTTATCAAATCGTTGAAATATTTATATTTTCTATGGAAGCTGCCCTTTCGCTTCGTCGGCCAATGCTGTATGACTTCAGCCAATCTATTGACCGAATACCGGGAAGGACGCTGCCATGAAGGGCGATACGAAAGTCATTGAGTTTCTCAACGAAGCGCTGAAAAACGAACTCACCGCGATCAACCAATATTGGCTGCACTATCGCATGCTCGACAATTGGGGCGTGACGAAACTGGCCGAATTTGAGCGGCACGAATCGATTGATGAAATGAAGCATGCCGACAAGCTTGCCGAGCGGATTTTCTTTCTCGACGGCCTGCCAAATTTCCAGCTGCTGGGCCGGCTGAAGATTGGCGAAACGGTCGAGGAAGTCCTCAAAGCTGATCTCGAACTTGAATATGAAGCGCTACCGATGCTGAAGGACGCGATCGAATATTGCGAGAGCGTCCGCGATTATGTCAGCCGCGATCTGTTCGCCGAAATCCTGGAAAGCGAAGAAGACCATGTCGATTCGCTCGAGCAGCAGTTCGATATGATCGAACGGATGGGAATCGAGAATTACATCCAGCTGCAGTCGAAACCGGTCGAAGCGTCCTGAGTCAGCCGAACCGGCGACCAAACCCCAGCGGATGGCGTTGCTGGACCACCGGGCTGGCGTCTTTTTCCAATATCGCCAGCGTTTCTTCGAACATCGGCCGTAAGGTGACCACCAGCCGGAGTATCTCATCGGGCGTCTCGTGATGTTCGATGCAGACGCGCGCGGTCATTTCGATTGTTTCTGCCACCAGGCCCAGTCGCAACGCACCAAATTGCAGCGCCTCGCCTTTAAGCTTGTGCGCAGCAAGGACCATCTCGAACGGGTCATTGGCGCGCATGGCGGCTTCGATCTTGCCGACCGATTCGGTGCCGTCTTCGCGGAAATAGCCGAGTATACGAATGAAATTGGTGCCAAGCGCTGACCGGGTTGCCGTGCAAACCGCCCAGTCAATCAATTCGCTTTCTAGTGGCGCCACCGAACGCTCCCAGTAAAAATAGCAGAAATACGCTACTCTCCACCAATATTAGCCATATCCGGTAAAGACTTTGTTACTGCTTTCAAGCATGATTAACCAAATTCGCCGCAGCCTTGGCTATGCCGTCAAGAAATCACTATTTTTCGTGATAGGGATTTTTCGGCGCGCGGATGATCAGCCGCACCGGAACGCCGCCAAAACCGAGTTCGCGGCGGATCCCGTTGATCAGATAGCGCCGATAGCTCTCGGGCAGTTCATCAATCCGGGTCCCGAAAATGACGAACGACGGCGGCCGGGTCTTGGCCTGCGTGATATAGCGCAACTTGATCCGCTTGCCGCCTGGCGCGGGCGGCGGATTTTCGGTTATTGCATCTTCAAACCAGCGATTGAGCTTGCCGGTTGATACGCGCTGTGACCAGATCCGGCGGGCCTGGAAGGCCGCTTTCATCAGTTCGTCAATGCCCTTGCCGGTAAAAGCCGACACGGCAATCAGCGGTACATCACGCACCTGCGCCAGTCCGTCATTCAGCGCCGCCCTTATGCCGTTGAACAATTTGCTCGGGCCCTCGGCCACATCCCATTTGTTGATTCCAATAACGACGCAGCGGCCTTCCTGAATCGCATGGTCGGCAATGCGAAGATCCTGCGCCTCCAGACCCTTGGTGGCATCGAGCAGAAGCACCACCACTTCGGCAAAATCGACCGCGTGACGGGCATCGGCAACGGCCAGCTTTTCCAGCTTGTCATTGACCTTGGCACGTTTGCGCATGCCGGCGGTGTCGATCAGGCGGACCTTGCGGTCGGGTTCGATCCCGTCGAGCTTCTCTTCCTCGGTCAGATCATCGTCATGCCAGACCCAGTCAACCGTGATACTGTCCCGCGTGATGCCCGCTTCCGGACCGGTGATCATCCGGTCTTCATCGAGCATCTTGTTGATCAGCGTCGACTTGCCGACATTGGGACGCCCGACAATCGCCAGTTTCAGCGGTGCGGATTCATCGGTCGGCTCTTCGGTGGCTGCGGCCTTGAAATTTTCGACATAGGGCTGGATTGCCTGAAACAGGTCGGCCATGCCGTCGCCATGTTCGGCGCTGAACGGAATCGGGTCGCCGAAACCGAGCGCGTAGCTTTCCAATATGCCGGATTCCGCCGCCTTGCCCTCGGCCTTGTTGACCAGCAATATGACCGGCGTCTTCGCGCTTCGCAGCCAGCGGGCGATTTCTTCGTCAAGCGGAGTAAGCCCAGCGCGGCCATCGATCACGAAGATCGCCAGCTCGGCTCCGGCAACCGCAAGTTCCGTCTGCTTGCGCATCCGTCCGGGCAGGCTTTTGGCATCTTCATTTTCATAGCCCGCCGTATCGACGACGTTGAATTCCAGACCCAGCAGATTGGCCGCCCCCTCGCGGCGATCACGGGTGACCCCGGGCGTGTCATCGACGAGCGCCAGCTTCTTGCCCACCAGACGGTTGAACAGGGTTGATTTGCCGACATTCGGTCGACCTATGATTGCAATATTGGGCAGCATGAAGCCGGTCCCTGTCCTTTGGTTCTGATCCTCAGCGGAACGCGGAAATACGGCCGCTGTCGTCGAGAATATAGAGCATGCCGCCAGCAACGATTGGCGGCAGCGAAATGCCGTCGTCCAGTTCGAACAGCGTCTGGCTGGATCCCTCAGCGGGCGAAATCGCCACGACATCGCCTTCGGTGCTGGCCACGATCAGCCGATTACCGGCCAATATCGGCCCGGTCCAGTTGATCGGGTTTTTCTTCTTCTCGTCATTCTTGTAGGCGGCCAGCTGGCTGATCCAGCGGACCTTG
>PFJE01000069.1 GCA_002783865.1 Sphingomonadales bacterium CG_4_10_14_3_um_filter_58_15 | reverse complement strand
AGCAAGACATCGTCGCGTCTGACCGAAAATCTCGCGGGCCTTGTGACCAAGGCGAAGCTGGATGAGGCGACGCTTGATGATATTGAAGACGCCTTGATCCTGTCGGATCTCGGACCAGCGACCGCCGCCACCATAAGGGAAAAGCTGGCAGTCGAGCGGTTCGAAAAAGGTCTGACCGAACATGCGGTGAAAGAGATTATCAAGCGCGAGATCACCGCGATATTGGAACCGGTAGCAATTCCTCTGGAAATCGCGGCCTTTCCGCGACCGCAGGTGATATTGGTGATCGGTGTCAATGGCTCCGGCAAGACCACCACCATCGCCAAACTGGCGCATCTGTTCCTCGAGCAGGATTATGGCGTGATGCTGGCAGCGGGCGACACATTCCGCGCCGCCGCGATCGGTCAGCTCAAGATCTGGGCCGAGCGGCTGGGCGTCCCAATCATCAGCGGGCCGCAGGGCGGCGACAGTGCCAGCATTGTCTATGAAGGCGTCAAGCAGGCCACGGCAACCGGAATCGATGTGTTAATCGTTGATACAGCGGGCCGGTTGCAGAACCGTAGCGAGTTGATGGATGAACTGGACAAGATCCGGCGGGTGCTGGGCCGCCTCAATCCGGAGGCGCCGCATAATGTCGTGCTGGTGCTGGATGCGACGACCGGACAGAATGCGCTGTCGCAGATCGAAGTGTTTCGCGACGTTGCCAAGGTCACGGGTTTGATCATGACCAAGCTGGATGGCACCGCTCGCGGCGGCGTCCTCGTGGCGGCAGCCAAACAGTTTGGATTGCCGATCCACGCCATCGGGATTGGTGAAACCGTTGAAGACCTGAGACCGTTCAAGGCCGAAGATTTGGCCGCAGCCATAGCCGGGATAGAAAAATGACCGAAGCCACAGCAATTGAAGAAATTCCTAAAGAACATCGCGGCCTCAGCTTCGCGCTCGATTTCGGGCCGTTGCTGATATTCTTCCTCGTCTATAAATTTGGCGCGCCGGAAGGTAGCCCGATCACCGCGGCCATCTATGGTACGGTCGCTTTCATGGTGGCGATTGTCGTTGCGATGATCGTTTCCAAATGGAAGCTCGGCAAGATTTCGCCGATGATGTGGATGTCCGCGATTTTGATCCTCGGATTCGGCGCGCTCACCATCTATTTCAACGACCCGCGCTTCATCCAGCACAAGCCGACGATTATCTATGCCGGTTTTGCGCTGATATTATTTGGAGGCCTGCTCCGCGGCAAGGCCATGCTCAAAAGCCTGCTACAGGCGGCGTTCGAAGGGCTGAACGACGAAGGCTGGCTGAAATTGTCCCGCAACTGGGCTCTGTTTTTTACCGCAATGGCGGTGATAAATGAACTGATGGTCGCTACGTTGAGTTTCGACTGGTGGCTGACGGTCAAGGTTTGGGGTGTAACCACCGCCTCCTTCGTTTTCGCAATGTCGAATATCCCGATGCTGATGAAACACGGCTTTTCGGTCGAAGACAAGCCGCGCCCTGAAGGTCAGGACGCGGCTTGAACGCTTTGTTGCTTGTTGTTTTTGCCTAGCTCTTCTGGTCGGCGCGGCTGACACCGTCTCCGTCCAGGTTCAGGGCGACGAAGTCCCAGTCAATAGCATTGTCGAGCAAGGCTGACACATAGTCGGGACGGGCATTCTGGTAATCCAGATAATAAGCATGTTCCCAGACATCGAGGGTGAAGAGCGGTTTGACGCCATGAGCGACGGGGGTGTCGGCGTCATGATATGAGGTGATCTTCAGCTCATCACCGTCGAGCACCAGCCAGGCCCAGCCACTGGCGAAATGTCCGGTTGCTTCATCCTTGAATTTTGACTTGAAATCATCGATCGAACCGAAGGTTGTTTCCAGACGATCCTTCAGTTCACCGGACACTTCCTTTTTCTCGGGCGAGAGGCAGAGCCAGTAAAAGCTGTGGTTCCAGACTTGCGCTGCATTGTTGAACAAGCCGCCATCTGCCGCTTCGATAATTTCCGAAAGCTTTTTGCCTTCGTGATCGGTGCCCTTGATCGCGTCGTTGGTCTTGCTGACATAGGCATTGTGATGCTTGCCATGATGATAGTTGAATGTTTCCTCTGAGATCAGGTCTCCGAAAGCATTTTTGTTGTAAGGGAGCGAGGGAAGTTCGAAAGCCATAGTGTCGTTTCTCCATTTTTTTGAGATTCAATGTGCCAACGCATCAACAGCAAAAAAGATGCAAGGTCAATTGCCCCTTTGGGCGCGCGACGCGGTGAGAAACCGGTTTTTCCGTGACATCATCCCGCTAGAGGCATAGCGTTGTCGCCTAATCCGTAAATATGTCCTGGGGGGGATGACAAATGGCTAAATTTTTTGGAAATCTGAATGCCGTGATGATTGTTGGCGTGATTGCTGCACTTGCGCTGATGTTTGGTCTGGATGGCGATATGGTCACCGGCAACGCAATCGGCCGCTGGCTGCATCTGTTCTTCGGCGTGCTGTGGATCGGACTTCTCTATTATCTGAACTTTGTTCAGGTACCGCTGATGCCAACCATTCCGGACGAACTAAAACCCGCCGTCGGCAAGCATATCGCACCGAAAGTGCTGTTCTATTTCCGCTGGGCCGCCTTGCTGACGGTCGTCACCGGCCTTTATGTTGCCTGGGCCAGTGGCTGGGTTCATCAGGCGATGACCCTGCAGGCACCTTATGCTTTGATCGGCACCGGAATGTGGATCGCCATTATCATGGCGGCCAATGTCTGGTTCATCATCTGGCCAAAGCAGAAAAAGGTTTTGGGTATAGTTGAAGCCACGGCAGACGAAAAAGCGGCTGCGGGCAAAATCGCACTGATGGCGTCACGCACGAACGTTCTGCTTTCGCTGCCGATGTTCTACACAATGGTGAACGCCAACGCTGGCTAAAAATGGAAGAACTGGAAGCATCATGGAGGGCTTCGCGGCCCTCCTTTTCTATGACCCGAGCAGATCGTGCCGCTTCAGAGAATGGCGCAACTGATCATAGGTCAGGTTGAGAGTTTTGGCGGTTTGTCGCTGGTTATAGCGCGATTTGGCCAAAGCCGCCTCCAATATCCGTTTTTCATAAGCTTCCACCGCCGCTTTCATGTCGTCGATGCGATCGAAGGCGGGTTCATTAGCAGCCGTCTCTGCTTGTTCCGGTGCGCTGTGTGCTGTTTCCGGTGCAGCCGGTGCGGCTTCCGGCTTGACCTGTTTCTCCCGAGGCTTCCAGGGCGATTCAAAGGGATCGAACACGACATGGTCCACCGGTCTGCTATGGTCATTCCACTGATATACGGCGCGCTCGATCACATTGCGCAATTCCCGGACATTGCCCGGCCAGTCGTGCCGGTTGAGTGCTTCGGATGCGAGACGGCCAAAGCCTGGCCAGGAGGGCCATTCCAGCTCGGCGGCCATGCGGCGGCCGAAATAGTCCATCAGTACCGGGATATCGCCTTCGCGCACGCGCAACGGTGGCAGAGTGACGACCTCGAAAGACAGGCGATCGAGCAGGTCTGCGCGAAATTTATTCTCGTCCGCCATTTTCGGCAGATCGGCATTGGTCGCTGCGACGATCCGGACATCGACGCGCTGCGGCCGGGAGGACCCGATCCGCGTGATTTCACCATATTCAACCGCCCGTAGCAACCGCTCCTGCGCGCCGGTCGATAAGGTTCCCAGTTCGTCGAGAAACAAAGTGCCACCATCGGCTTCTTCGAATCGCCCTACCCGCGCTTTGGTTGCTCCGGTGAAGGCGCCGGCTTCGTGACCGAACAATTCCGCTTCGATCAGGGTTTCCGGCATGGCCGCACAGTTGAGCGTGATAAACGGTCCGTCCCAGCGCAGGCTGAGCCGGTGCAGGCGCTCGGCGATCAATTCCTTGCCGGTCCCGCGCTCGCCGACAACCAGCACCGGACGATTGAGCGGAGCGGCCCGGCTGGCCTTTTCCACCGCGTCGAGAAAGGCCCCCGATTCGCCAACAAATTGTGTTTCGCGTGCCATGACCAAGATATAGTGCCAATTCCCATTAAATGGCAATTAATACCATTCCCCATGGTCGGAAAAATTTGTATTATCTATGTTATTCAATATGTTAAAACAGTTGGCACGGGTTCTGCAATGTTGGTTTCATATAAGAAACGCATCAACTTCTGGAGGACAATATGCCAGCACTGAACAAAATGAGCCGCACCGATATTTCCGCGATCGTCTCGATCCTGCTTTTTGGCGTGACGATTTTGATCAGTGCCGTTGGACCGGCACAGGCCGAAGGCACCATCGTCAACGACCAGAATGATTCCCCCGCTGTCAGCTTTGTTAACGTAGGTTATCGGGCATGACAGACAAAATGGCCGGGACCCCTTCTTTCCCCCTTGCCGAAGTCAGGTCCCGGCCACCTTTTGAAATTCAACAGGTTGATGTAGAACAGGACCGGAGCGAAGGCTCGAACAAGTTTCAACACAACCACAGACGCAACCGGAGTATGTACATGGCAGGTATTTTTTCAAGAACGCGCGATATCATCGCCGCCAACGTCACCGACATGCTGGACAAGGCCGAAGACCCTTCGAAGATGATCCGCATGATCATCCTCGAAATGGAGGAAACTCTGGTCGAGGTTCGCGCTTCTGCTGCGCGGACGATTGCAGACCAGAAGGAAATGCGCCGGCATATCGACAAGCTTGATCATCTGACCGAGGACTGGAGCGAAAAAGCCCAGCTCGCGCTGTCGAAGGATCGCGAAGACCTCGCCAAGGCGGCGCTGGTCGAAAAGCGCAAGGCTGCGGACATGGCAGACCAGTTGAAAGCAGAAATCCAGGTGCTGGATGACGCGCTTCGCTCTTCGGAGGGCGACATCGCGAAACTGCAGAAGAAGCTGCAGGAAGCGCGCTCGCGTCAGAGCAGCCTGGTCAATCGTCTGGAAAGTGCTGAAAACCGCGTGAAGCTGCGCGAAATGTACAATGGCGAAAAAGTCCACGATGCATTCTCCCGCTTTGAATATCTCGAACGGCAAGTCGATTTTGCCGAGGGCCGTGCCGACTCGCTCAGCATGGGCGGAGAGCCGCAGAGTCTGGAAAACCAGATCGCCGCGCTGGAATCCAGCGACAAGGTCGATGAAGAACTGGAAGCCATGAAGGCGGCCATGAAGAAAGGTGACGCATAATGCAGGAAGAACTCATCATCATTCCCATCGTCATGGGAACCCTGTTCATCGGTCTGCCCTGGTTGATATTTCACTATGTGACCAAATGGAAAACGGCCGCGACGATCACCAACGAAGATGAAAATCTGCTGGAAGAATTGCACCATATGGCGCGCCGTCTGGATGACCGGATGGAAACGATCGAACGCATCATGGCGGCGGACAACCCCGATTGGCGTCAATCCGCGCTGCCAACACCATCCGCTGACCCTGCCCCAACGCTCGAAAATTTTGACGAGCTGCTGAAAAAAGAAAGGCACCCATCATGAGCTCCTCTCGCACAAAATTCTATCTCGACAAGAAACGCGCCAAATGGAGTGGTGTCTGCGCCGGGATCGCCGATTACACCGGGATCAACGTCGCCTGGGTTCGACTCGCCGCCATCATCGCAACGGTCACATTTGCATTTCCCTGGACGCTGATTGCCTATTGGATCGCGGCCAAAATATCCGAGCCCAAACCGATGGGCATGTATCTAAGCGATCCGGAAGACACGAAATTCTGGCAGGGCGTGCGCCAGTCACCGCGCCGCACCACTCGCGATATCAAATCGCGCTTCCGGGAAATCGATCGCAAGCTGGCGGATATGGAACTCTATTACACCAGCAAGAATACGACGCTGTCGAACGAGATCGAAAATCTGCGCTAAGCGTCTGAACAGGGAGAATGAATATGGATTGGGGAAGCCCGCAGTTTGTCTTGGGGATCATCGCCATCAGTTATGGAGCGTGGATCGTCAATAACTGGATCCGAGCCAAGCATGGCTATGAACTTGAAGATGAATGGGGCGGAAAGTCTGGTAAATCCAGCAAGAACAGTCCGGACGAGCAACGCAAGATTGAATTGCTGTCGACTGAAAACGAGCAGTTGGTCGGAAAAATAGACCGGCTACAAGAACGGCTCCAGGTACTCGAACGGATCGCCACCGATCCAGCCAAACGCACCGCCGACGAGATCGAAGCCCTGAGGGAGAAGAACTGATGGACCCGGACAAAATTTCCTTGCTCACTTCTCTGGCACCCATCATCGCAGTTGTCACCGCTATCGCCGTCGGCGGCTGGGTTCTGACCACATGGATGCGGATCAAGAACGGATATCCACTGGAAAATCAGTGGGGAAAGTCGGTCTATCCAAAAACCGATCGGGAAGCGGTCGAGCGGGTTAAATTGCTCACTAATGAAAATGCCGAACTGCGCGCCGAGCTGGGTTCGGTCAAGGATCGGCTCGCCAATGTCGAACGGATTGTCACCGATGACAGCCACCGGCTGACCCAGGAAATCGAGCAATTGCGCGACAAGCGCGCGAATTGAGGAGCAGGACTGATGGAGAACGCCTGGGTATTTTTCTTCATGATCGGATTGCCATGCATCGCCATCGCGATCGGCACCCTCGGGCAAGAATGGTTCAAGCATCAGAACAAGAAGCTGGAAGCGCACAGCAAGGATACGGCTGAAAAAGCGGCACAATATGCTGCGCAAACCGAACGACTGGAGCAGCGCATGCGCGTTCTGGAAAGAATTATCACGGACAAGGGTTTCGACGTTTCGATGCAGATCGAAGATTTACGCGACGCTCCCGAAACAAAGGAACTGAACTGATGGAAGGCATAATCGCTCTACTCATACCATTTGGAGCCTTTGCGGTAGCGGGCTTTGCCATCTGGACCGGCCATCAGCGCAAGCTGATCAAAATGCGCGGCGAGTTTCCTGCGACCCATGATGCCGATGCGGAGCGGATGCGCGAGGAAATGAAATATTTAAAGCAACGCGTTGCCGTGCTGGAGCAGATTACCACCGACGGGCACAGCACCAAGCAGCTCGAAAATGAAATTGAGCAATTGCGGGATCGCTAGGTCGGCATTGATTGAGGAGACAAGACATGGGTTGGCCCGAAGCCGTAGTTGCCATCATCATCATCGTGACCATCGGACGGGTGATGCGTTCCAAATATCGTGCCGAGCACGGTATCCTGGAAGACCGCAGGGGAAACGCGATCGGATCGCAGAACAGACACGACCCGCAGACCGAACGCCTTCAGGAAGAAGTGAAATATCTCAAGGAGCGCGTAGCGGTACTCGAAAAAATCGCCACCGATGATCGCGGCGCCCGCGAACTGGAAAACGAGATTGAAAAATTGCGCGACCGCTGAACCGGTCCGGAAAGTAGAAGGACAAGCATGATGCAAGAACCTGCTTTTTATATGATCACAGCGGCCTTTTCCCTGATCGGCCTGACCGTTGTGTCACTGGTCACGCTGCGCGGATGGCGCGACTGGATTGCGCTCAAGTCTCGGGAGATTGAGCAACGGCGTGAAGACAATCCACCGACCGCGACATCGCGGATTGAGGTTGCCGACCTGAAAGAGCGTATCCGGAAATTGGAAGCGATTGCCGCCGGGGTTGAGCTGTAGCAAAACAAGCAAGAATCCCGCTCGTGTCGAGCGAAGTCGAAACACGCCAGAGCCTCTCGACTTCGCTCGAGGCGAACGGTAAAAATGGGTGACCTCGCCGGTAACCCCTGCTAACCGCCCTTCCCATGAGCAAGATTGACGATTTGATTGAAGAATATGAGTTTCTGGAAGCGGACGATCGCTATCGGCTGCTGATCGATCTGGGCAAGCAACTGGACGAGATGCCGGACGCGCTGAAAACCGATGCCACGCTGGTGCGGGGTTGTTCTGCCTCGGTCTGGGTCTATCCGACGCAACTGGATGACGGGCGGCTGCATTTCTTGGCTGACAGCAATGCCGCGATTACCAAGGGCATTATCGCACTGGTGCTGGAAACCGTTCAGGACAAGGCTGCTGGGCAGATCAAGGACACGGATATTGCCGCCGTGCTGGAACCGTTTGATTTGAAAAATCAGCTCAGTTCAAACCGCACCCAGGGCATTCCGAACATGATTGCGCTGATCCAGCAGACAGCCGAACGCCTGCAGTAATCGCAGTGCCCCTGCGCAGGCAGGGGCCCATCTCCAGACATTGGAACTTGAAGCCTTTGAACGGGTTCACCTGGGCTATCGTCTGCGGCATACCGACATCCGGGATCGTGTCGATGATACGAGATGGATTCCTGCCTTCGCAGGAATACAGCGCTAAATCGGCTTCCAGACCCGCCGTTCTTCGGCAATACGCAAGACATCAAAGGCCGCCTGTGCTGTCTGGAATTTCTTTGCCGCTTCCGCATCGCCGGGATTCACGTCGGGGTGATATTCCTTGGCCATCGAGCGCCAGGCCTTTTTCACCGTTTCGAATTCGACATCGGGAGTCAGGTCGAAAATTTCCAGCGCGGTCATTTCGTCGCGCGAACGACTGCCGTCACCGGAACCCATCCAGCTGTAGTGGGCGGCTTCCTGATAGGCATTGGCATCGCGCTGCTCGTCGGCTTCGCGCTGCTTGCGCTCTTCCTTGTCGAGTCCCTCGAAATAGTCCCATCCCCGGTTATATTCTGCCGCGTGGGTCTGGCAAAAATACCAGCGTTCTGGACTATTCGGCGATTTGGGGGCGGGACAGCTTCCTGCTTCGTCGCAACCGTGTCGGTCGCAAATCTTCACTTGCTGCGTTTCACGCGAACTTTCGTAGCTTCCCCAACGTGGGAAACCCCAGTTGTCTGATCGTTTTGCTTTTGGCATAGTCGCTATTCTATCAGAGGAACCGATTCTGTTCCACAGCTAAGATAATACCAGAGGGTCTGTAAGCCGGGTTCTGTCCACCCGCGTCGGCACGAAGCTTCGGCGGGATAGCCAGCCATTCATCTGGGCCATGCATTGCTGCGTGGCTCAAGCAACCAACCCGGGCTGCAGGCCGAAAAAGCCATATGCCGCCCCTATTTGGTTTTGCTCCAGGTGGGGTTTACCGTGCCAGGCCTGTTGCCAGCCCCGCGGTGCGCTCTTACCGCACCCTTTCATTGTCACGTGACCGAAGTCGTCGCGACCTGCTTTCTGTTGCACTTTCCCTGGGGTTGCCCCCGCCGGACGTTATCCGGCACCTTTTAATCGTGGAGCCCGGACTTTCCTCCCTCCTGCGCTGAAGCTTCGGCGCACAGGTCCGCCCGGATGATCGCTATCCCGGGCTTGCCCGCCGGAGCTTCAGCGCAGGAGGACGGCTGGCCGACCCTCTGGTGCGCCCTATTTAGTGATTCCGCGCTCCCTGTCCAACATTAAAGACAATAGCAGCGAGCGGCATTCTCCGTCGATCACGCCATCGATGGTTTTTGGCCGAAAGCGCCGTTGAAACGCGACGACGGCAGCAGTCTGGTCGGAAATATCATAGCCGAACCGTTCCAGAGCCAGCATGAACCCGCCGTCGGTCCACGGCGGATCGCTGAGCTTCAAGGCCGGTTTTTTAAGGGCAATGCCGTGCCGTGCAAGACGTTCCCAATCGAACAGTTCGCCGGGGTCCTGTTTCCGCGCTGGCGCAAGATCGCTATGCCCGATCACGTTCGTTTCATAGATATTGTGGCGGGTCACGATATCGTGGGCGAGCCGGGTGACCGCGTCCATCTGCTCTTCGGGAAAGGGCACATAGCCCCATTCATGGCCGGGATTGACGATCTCGATGCCGATACTGGCGCTATTTACGTCAGTGATGCCGCGCCAGTAGCCGCGCCCGGCATGCCAGGCGCGCTTCTCCTCATCGACCATCTGGACGACCTGGCCATCCTCGGTCACGACATAATGGGCCGAAACCTTGGCTTCGGGATTGGCCAGCCAGTTTATCGCCGAAGCCGCGTCCTTCATGCCGGTATAATGCATCACGAGAATGGTGATCGGCAGGCTGCGTTCGTCAAAATTGGGAGACGGCGTCCATATCACATCCATAGCAGGCCTCCCTCTCACGTTCAGGCGGTGACGATAGCACCCAAAAGCAATTCTGTCGTCGACGCGGGTGAAATTCTCAGATCACCGCCATTTTTCAGTGCCAGCTCCCGAGTCATCCAGGCTGCTGCTGTTCTGGCGCTGAGATCCGACGGATCAATCGTGCCATCGAGCGCGGTTCGGATACCGTCATCAAGCGCAATTTTCGTGCCTTCTGCGCGGATAACCACTTCAATACCGAGTTCGCCCTGCTCCGCCCCGACATCAAGCCGACCGCCTCTGACCAGCGATTCTTTCGCAATCAGCGCGAGATTGAGCAATATTTTGATCGCCTTTTTTGGCAAGGCCTCGCCCTGCACCGCCCAGCCCAGCGTGATCTTGCCCGAATCACCGAGCAACGACTCGATCAGCTGCCGGGCCTCTGCCGGATCGACATTGTCGCCAAAACCGCCGGCGGCACCAAAAGCTAGGCGGAAATATTTCAGCTTGTCTGCCGATACCCGGGCACTGTCTGCCAGCAGGTCCATGCAACGATCCCGCATCACCGGATCGGTCTCGCCTTCCAGCAACTCCAGACCATTGTTGAGTGCGCCAACCGGGCTCAGCAAATCATGGCATATTTTCGAACAAAGCAGAGATGCCAGGTCAACTTCACTATTCGCCATATAAACGCGCCCTTAACTATGATTTCCATTCCGCGGCTGTTTGGCCTTTTGGACCAAAGCAATCAAGCGTGATCGCGTTAAAACGGCCATAAATTTCACCATTTTTGGCTGTATGCCATGCCGCCGCGTCCTGCCCGTTGACGATCAGCCAGAGCCTTCCGTCCGGCGCCGCGCTTTCCGCATCGGTCGTCGAAGGCTTCACCGGTCCGCTTGGATGCGAATGATAATAGCCGAGGATTCGCTCGCCACCGTCGCGCTGCTCCCGTTCCGCCGCGATCAAGGTCCGCGGATCTATCTCGAAATGCCGGAGCGGGTCATCGGCGACATTTTTCGCGGCCCGGCGAGCGCTCACCCGGCCATTATGGCCAAATAAAATTCCGCAGATTTCTTGGGGTGCCGCGGCGAGAGCCAATTGCTGGAGATCGGCCAACATCGCGCTTGATATAAGGAGTTGCATGGCCCACATCTACGCGATGAATGCGGGGCAATCTACAATATCCGGGAAATTACCGGAATCTCAGAAAAAACAGCGTCTGGATGGGGCTTTGACAGAAGCGGTGGACGGCCTTTCGCGCGAGCGCGTCAAATCGCTTATAGCCGACGGGCATTTGCTGATCGATGGCGTGACCTTCACCGATCCGTCGGCCAAGAAATTAAGCGGCAAGTCATTTGAGCTGACCATTCCGGAGCCGATTGCCGGCCCTGCCCTGGCGCAGGATATTCCGCTCGATGTGATCTTCGAAGACACCCATCTGATCATTGTCAACAAACCGGCAGGTCTGGTCGTCCATCCGGCGGCCGGTCATGCCGATGGCACGCTGGTCAATGCCCTGCTGCACCATTGCAGGGGGCAATTGTCCGGCATTGGCGGTGTGACCAGGCCCGGAATTGTCCATAGAATCGACAAGGATACCTCGGGATTGATGGTGGCAGCCAAAACCGACGCCGCGCATCAGGGCTTGAGCGCCCTGTTCGCCAAACATGATATCGAACGCCGCTATATGGCGATCGTCAACGGCCGCCCCAATCCGGCTTCCGCGACGATCGAGGGCAGCATTGGCCGGAGCAATGTCAATCGCAAGAAAATGGCGGTTGTCGGCGATGACCGGGGCAAGGCTGCGATGACCCATTATACGGTCAAGGAAATGCTCGATGGAGCCGCTCTGGTAGAATGCACGCTGGAAACCGGACGAACCCATCAGGTCCGGGTCCATATGACTCATATCGGCCATAGCCTGATTGGTGACCCGCTTTACGGCACTCGTCGAAAATCAATGCTTTCCCGGCGAAAAGATATTCAATTTGGACGCCAGGCCCTTCATGCTGCTAGTCTTGGATTTGTTCACCCCATAACGGATGAAAAATTGATGTTTTCTATCGATTTTCCCGACGATATGCAGGAACTATTCATGAACTTGCGCATATAAGTAACACACCTTATATTCGCATTTGACCAAAGGGTGCTTAATGAGGCCCGGCGGCACAACATAAGAAGGAACGAAAATGGCTAATGGTAGCAATGTTCCGGCAAAAATCCCTGCCTTAGGGGGGGACGCGAGCCTGAACCGGTATCTCTCGGAAGTTCGTAAATTTCCGCTATTGACCCCCGAACAAGAATATATGCTGGCGAAACGCTATTCTGAACACAAGGATCAGGAAGCAGCCGCCCAGCTGGTGACGTCGCACCTGCGACTCGTCGCCAAGATCGCTATGGGCTTTCGCGGCTATGGCCTGCCGGTCTCGGATCTCATTTCCGAAGGCAATGTCGGCCTGATGCAAGGCGTCAAGAAATTCGAACCCGAACGCGGCTTCCGCCTCGCGACCTACGCGATGTGGTGGATCAGAGCCTCGATTCAGGAATATGTGCTGCGCAGCTGGAGCCTCGTCAAAATGGGGACGACCGCTGCCCAGAAGAAGCTGTTCTTCAACCTGCGCCGGATGAAGAATAATCTCGATGCGTTCGAGGATGGTGATCTGTCGCCGGAAGACGTCAAGAAGATCTCCACCGACCTTGGCGTTGCCGAGCATGAGGTGGTCAACATGAACCGCCGCATGTCGATGGGCGGCGATGCTTCGCTGAACGTTTCGCTGTCGTCCGAAGATGGCGACGGTGGCCAGTGGCAGGACATTCTCGAAGATGATATGCCGCTGCACGACGAGGCCATTGCCGCGTCCCAGGAAGCCGATTTCCGGCACGACATGCTGTCCGAGGCAATGGGTTCGCTGAACGAGCGCGAGCAGCATATTCTGGCTGAACGTCGCCTGTCGGAAGATCCGAAGACACTGGAAGACCTGAGCAAGGTCTATGATGTCAGCCGCGAGCGGATTCGCCAGATCGAAGTGCGGGCTTTCGAGAAGCTGCAAAAAGCGATGCTCCGCATTGCCGGAGAGAAGCAGCTTCTGGCAGCGAGTTAATTCTGAACGCTGTCATTCCCGCGAAGGCGGGAATCCAGTAAACAAAGCAGCCGCGAAGCGACTTTTTGATGAACTGGATCCCGGCCTTCGCCGGGATGACAAATAAACCAAGACGCCCCGAAACAGGATTTGTTTTCGGGGCGTTTTGCATTTAGGTTGCAGCGATGCGGGCCATCAAGTTTCTGTTCAAATTTGCTCTTTATTTCATTTTGATCACCGTTGCGTGGGTCGGAATTTATGCGATTGTGCCGCCCCCTATTACTGCGACCATGATCATGGACGGAAATGGCATCACCAAGGACTGGACCAGCTTCAGCGACATATCACCGAATATGGTGCGTGCGGTGATCGCAGCCGAGGACGGGAAGTTCTGCAGCCACAATGGGTTTGACACCGAGGCGATCCAGAAAGCGATCGAGCGCAATGCCCAGGGCGGCCGGATAAGAGGTGGCTCGACCATTTCCCAGCAAGTCGCCAAAAATGCCTTTCTCTGGCAGGGCGGCGGCTTTTTCCGCAAGGGCCTGGAAGCCTATTTCACCTTCCTGATCGAGACGATCTGGAGCAAGCACCGGATCATGGAAGTCTATCTCAATATCGCCGAGACCGGTATCGGCACCTATGGCGTACAGGCTGGTGCGCAGCGCTATTTCCACAAGGATGCGAAGGATTTGACGCGGATCGAGGCAGCGCGGATCGCGGCGGCCCTGCCCTTGCCCAAGAAACGGGCCGTGAACGGCGCCAGCGGCTTTACCCGGCGTTATGGCAATACAATTGCGGCGCGGATCAATGTTGTGCGGAATGAGAAGCTGGATGGGTGTCTTTATAAGTGATACACTGGTTACGAACTAAATCACATAAACTTACGTCTACGAAAAATCCTTACATCAGCTGGTTTCAAGTCAAACCATTCACCTCTCAAGCGCTTTTCACTGAACCGATTGTGCCAGTAAGCTTCTATTCCCGATGGATCATCTGTTTCGATGCTGTGTACCTGAATCAACTCCTCCGGTAGGTGCAATCCAATTTCATATTGACGTCGATCAGGGGAGTTGGTTCGTCCAATTTTGTGATATTTTCCCGATTTCATAAGATAGACGAAGCCGGTGCCTACCTCGGCTTCATCCGATAATGCTGTTTCTTGTGGCGATTCTACCAGTAACGGCCTACAGATTTGGATAACATCATCAAATCCACCATGACGTTCACAAAAGTCGATTACTACAGCCGGACGGCGTTCACGCTTGCCAAGGTATCGGTCAACTGTATTATGAGCAGGAAAATCAGGATTGACTTGCGCTTGAAGTCGAATTTCTCCGGTAACAGGAAATTTGCCCAGCTCTCTTGCTAGAATTGCAAATTTCTTGAGTACGACATCAGGATCATAAGCGACATTTTTTTCACGTTTTTCATATCCGGCTTCAATTACTGCATCGCTCCAACGTGCCCAATATTTTCCATACCAATCTGTCCGTTTGATATTGGTAGTTTTTTCAAAGAGAGCCACGCCGAGAGGCTGCCCACCATTTTGTTCGGCCGTTCGTTTGATTTCTTCGATAATATAATGCTTGTCCATGTCTCATGTTATCTAATGATCACAAGCAATGGAAATACAATTATAAAATAGCGGATCTAAAAAGGTGCTTATGGATTAGAACAGATCGAATCTAAGCCGCATCTTCCTTCTTCGCCTTGCTGCTTTTCGCGATCACCTTGATTGGCTCTTTGGTGCCGGCGACAACATCCTTGTCGATCACGATCTCGTCCACACCCTCGAAATCGGGCAGGTCAAACATCGTGTCCAGCAGGATGTTCTCGACAATCGAACGCAAGCCGCGGGCGCCGGTTTTCCGTTCGATCGCTTTCTTGGCAACCGCGACCAGCGCGTCATCGGTGAAGGTCAAACCCACGTCTTCGAGTTCGAACAATTTGCGATATTGTTTGACCAGCGCGTTTTTCGGTTCCTGAAGAATCGTAACCAGTGCATCGACATCCAGATCTTCGAGCGTCGCGATGACCGGCAGACGACCGACAAATTCAGGGATCAGGCCGAATTTCAGCAGATCCTCAGGTTCACCTTGGGCCAGCAATTCGCCAACACGGCGTTCTTCGGGCGCAGCGACGTGAGCGCCGAAGCCAATCGACTTGCCTTCGAGACGGTCGCCGATGATCTTTTCCAGACCAGCGAAGGCGCCGCCGCAGATGAACAATATGTTTGTGGTATCAACCTGCAGAAATTCCTGCTGCGGATGCTTGCGCCCGCCCTGGGGCGGAACGCTGGCGGTGGTGCCTTCCATAAGCTTCAGCAGAGCCTGCTGAACGCCTTCGCCCGACACGTCGCGGGTGATCGACGGATTTTCGGCCTTGCGGCTGATCTTGTCGATTTCGTCGATATAGACGATGCCGCGCTGCGCCTTTTCGACATTATAATCGGAAGACTGGAGCAATTTCAGAATGATATTCTCGACATCCTCGCCGACATAGCCG
>PFJE01000168.1 GCA_002783865.1 Sphingomonadales bacterium CG_4_10_14_3_um_filter_58_15 | reverse complement strand
CTACCTCAGAAACTCCGGATATGCTTCAATCTAAATGGAAAAGAGTCTAGTCGACCGGTCTTAGCCTTTTCTGGATATGCGGGCGGACCTTGAGGAATTGCTTGTACAGCGCCTCGAGGACCGCCAGCACCGCCGGTTGGCGGGCCAGCAGGCCCAGCGGCCGCAATAGCGGAATCGCCCGCCACATCGCCGCAAAGGCCGCCGCCCCCGACAGCAGCTGGCCGTTTTCCGAGGCGTGAAACCGATCGAGCAGCAACCGCCGGTCGATCGGGCAGGCCGCAGCCGGGGTGGATATGTCGGTGAAGCGGATCGCGCCGCGCCGGTCCAGCCGGCGCATCAGCGCGATCTCCCGAATGCACAGCGGGCAGCCGCCGTCATACCAGACGGTCAGCGGGGGATCGCCCGTGCCGCGCTGCTGTTCAGCGCCATTGTTGTATCCAGCCGTCATTGCCCTGCCAGCTTACCCGGGAGGACGATCCTGCGCCATATGGCCGAAGGGCCCGGTTTTCAAACCGGGCTACCGGCAGATCAGACGTCCAGATTCGCCACGTTCAGCGCATTGTCGACAATGAACTCGCGCCGCGGCTCGACCACTTCGCCCATCAGCTTGGTGAAGATATCGTCGGTCACGTCCGCCTGTTCGACGGTCACCTGCAGCAGCGAGCGCACTTCCGGATCGAGCGTGGTTTCCCACAGCTGTTCGGCGTTCATCTCGCCCAAACCCTTGTAGCGGGAAATCGCCAGGCCCTTGCGGCCGGCGGCCAGCACCGTGTCGAGCAGTTCGGACGGGCGGGTGATCAGCGTGCCGTCGGAACCGACGCCTGCGTCATCCCCGTCCTCCGTCTCAGCCGAAGCCGATTTGATCAGCCGGCTGCCCATGTCATAGGTCGCGGTCTCTTCCGAGGCGAGGCGGTGGAGCTTGCGGGCCTCCGCGCTTTCGAGAAATTTTGCCTCGATGATATGATGATCGGTGACGCCGCGCCAGAAGCGCTGGAACAGATAGCCGCCTTCTTCCGACACCTGGCCCGACCAGCGGCCTTCCTCGTCGACCTTGTCCATCCAGGCAGCGGTCGCGTCGACCGCGGCCTGACGTTCCGTACGCCCGTGATCGGGATTGAGCGCGCCGGTGAGCGCCATGCCCTCGACAATCGTGCTGTCATAGCGCCGCGGCACATAGGCCATCAGGCTGCGCATCCGCCGCGCATGTTCGATCAGACCGCGCAGATCGTCGCCGCTGCGTGCGCCTTCACCGGTCTGCAGGATCATGCCGCTCAGGCCAGCTTCGACCAGATATTGGTCGAGCGCATTGTCGTCCTTGAGATAGACTTCGCTCTTGCCCTTGCCGACCTTGTAGAGGGGCGGCTGGGCGATGTAGAGATGACCGTTCAGGATGATCTCCGGCATCTGGCGATAGAAGAAGGTCAGCAGCAAGGTCCGGATATGCGCGCCGTCGACGTCAGCATCGGTCATGATGACGATCTTGTGATAGCGCAGCTTTTCCAGATTGAAATCGTCGCGGCCAATGCCGGTGCCCATCGCCTGGATCAGCGTGCCAACTTCCTTGGACGACAGCATCCGGTCGAAACGGGCCCGTTCGACATTGAGGATCTTGCCCTTGAGCGGCAGGATCGCCTGATACATGCTGTCGCGGCCTTGCTTGGCCGAGCCGCCAGCAGAGTCCCCTTCCACCAGGAAGAGTTCGCATTTGCTGGCATCTTTTTCGCGGCAATCGGCCAGCTTGCCGGGCAGCGAGGCAATGTCCATCGCGCCCTTGCGCCGGGTCAGCTCGCGCGCCTTTTTCGCCGCTTCGCGGGCCGCAGCGGCGTCGATCACTTTCTGGATCACCATCGCCGCATTCTGCGGATTTTCCTCGAGCCATTCGGCCAGCTTGTCGGCCATCAGGCTTTCCAGCGGCTGGCGCACTTCGGAGGAGACCAGCTTGTCCTTGGTCTGTGAACCGAATTTGGGATCGGGCAGCTTGACCGAAACGATCGCGGACAGACCTTCGCGCATATCGTCGCCGGTCAGCTTGACCTTCTCTTTCTTGAGCGCGCCGGAGCTTTCGGCATAATTGTTCAGCGTCCGGGTCAGCGCCGAGCGGAAGGCCGCCAGATGGGTGCCGCCGTCGCGTTGCGGGATGTTGTTGGTGAAGCAGAGAACATTCTCGTAATAGCTGTCGTTCCACTCCAGCGCGACGTCGATGATGACATCGTCGCGGTCGCCGTGGATGGCGATCGGTTCGGGCACCAGCGGCGTCTTGTTGCGGTCGAGATATTGCACGAACGCGGCAATCCCGCCTTCGTAGAACAGGTCGATTTCCTTTGCTTCCTCATGCCGCGCATCGCGCAGGATGATATGCACGCCGCTGTTGAGGAAGGCCAGCTCGCGGTAGCGGTGCTCGAGCTTCTCGAAGTCGAATTCGGTGATCTTGAAGGTCGCGGGCGAGGGGAAGAAGGTGACTTTCGTGCCCTTCTTGAAGCCGGTCTTGTTGTCCGCTGGCGGTGCATCGCCGACGACCTTGAGCGGTTTCACCGCCTCGCCGAACTCGAAGCGCATACTATGCTCCTTGCCGTCGCGCCAGATGTCAAGCTCCAGCCATTCCGACAGGGCATTGACCACCGAGACGCCGACACCGTGCAGGCCGCCGGAGACCTTGTAGGCGTTGTCATCGGACGTGTTCTCGAACTTGCCGCCGGCGTGCAGCTGGGTCATGATGACCTCGGCTGCCGAGACGCCTTCCTCGGTATGCATGCCGGTCGGGATGCCACGGCCATTATCCTCGACCGAGACGCTGCCATCGGCATTGAGGGTGATCAGGATCAGGTCGCAATGCCCGGCGAGCGCCTCGTCGATCGCGTTATCCGATACCTCGAACACCATATGATGCAGGCCGCTGCCGTCATCGGTGTCGCCGATATACATGCCGGGCCGCTTGCGCACCGCGTCCAGGCCCTTGAGAACCTTGATCGAATCGGCGCCATATTCATTCTGGTTGGAAGAGCTCGGAGCCGCTTCCGGTACATTGTCGTCACTGATGTTTGTCATGCCGCGACCATAGCCGCTGACGCCGGCAAACCCAAGGAAAATGTCGAATATGCGGATAATATTGCATCAATATATCAAAGGCTTAACATATTAGGACAAGCGAGGATATTTTCTCGCGCGAAGCCGCGAGGAATGCGAAGGATATGCGGTGGAAAATCCGCTTGAACAGCTCTCCGCAATCGTGTGGAATGCGGCTACGGGCCGCACGTCAGCCTTACCTCGACCTTCAGGGCGGGGTGCCGGCGCATCGTCAACCACCCGCCGACTTCGCTGCTTCGCGCCTTCGCGTGAATCAAAATGACAAAGGACCCTCCGCATGACCAATCCCGCCGATATCGTTCCCTTTGCGAAAACCATGGGCATCACCATCACCGCGATGGACAAGGACAGCGTGCGCGGCGAGATGCTGGTGCGGCCGGAGATCTGCACCGCCGGCAATGGCCGCACCAGCCCGAGCATCCATGGCGGCGCGCTGATGACCTTTGCCGATGTGCTTGGCGCCTTCGGCGGTTTCGCCAATCTGCCCGAGGGGTCGAACGGCACCACCACCTCGGAGAGCAAGACCAACTTCCTGAACGCCGCGCCCGAGTGCAGCATCGTCTATGGCGAGGCGACCCCGTTCAAGGTCGGCCGCCGGCAGTCGGTCTGGCAGACGAAGATCACGCTGGAGGACGGCACGCTCGTGGCGGTGGTAACGCAGACCCAGATCGTGTTGTGAGGATTGTGCGGCCTTCCGTTCGTCTCAAGACGATCGGAGCCCGGCCCACCACCGTTCGTGCTGAGCCTGTCGAACGACACTGGGGAGCGCCAAGGGTGCTTCGACAGGCTCAGCACGAACGGAAGTGGGAGGGCTCGGCACGGAGGGCATAGCGATGCTCGACGGGGACTTGGCGCGCACAGCAGCGATTGACCTCAGCACCCCCCCGCTCAACTCGCCCACCGCCACAATATATTCGCCGCTTCCCTTGCACCCCGCTTTTGCGCTAAACCTCTCGCCATGATCAGAACCCTGCTCGCCCTGTCCCTGTTAGGCCTGGCAACCACCGCCTGCTCCGAATCTACCGAGGTCAGCGATGACCTGCCCGAAAGCAGCGCTTATCTCGACAATCCGACCGGCCGCGCCGAGCGCGTCGAGGGCGATCCGTCGGCCAAGCCGGTGCGGATCGGCGAGGGCGGCCCGCGCTTCGACGCCTGCCAGTCGGTCGGCGAGGTCGGCCGCCACGACAGCGGCGCGCTGCCGGTGCTGAGCGCCCCGTTCGACGCTGCGGAGAAAAAGGACAGCCTGGCTGCCGGCCAGCGCGTCTATATCTGCACCCGCAGCATCGACCAGCAATGGTTCGGCATCGTCTATGACAAGGCCCCTGTAGCCGCAGAAGGCGCGCCGGAAGCCCGCAGCCCTGGCAATTGCGGCGTCTCCTCCCCGGTCCGCGCCAAGCGCAACTATGACGGCCCGTGCGCCAGCGGCTGGGTCGAAAGCATCTATGTGGTGCTGGTCGCGGGGTAGGGATTTGCGGCTGTTGCAACAGTCTCCAAATTTTTTGGGAGTTGCTGTGAGGCTGCACCAAATTCGGTTTAGGACTATAAAAAAGTGTGCTGTCACTGTTATTCCGGGCAAAAGATGCGCAATACAATATTCTATATTGCCCATTGCAATATGACTTGCTGAAGCGGGGAGGGAAGATGAAGAAGGTTCTCGTCGCTAGCCACTATGGCGCAGACCCAGTCGTCAGATCTGTAAGATGGATGAGATACTCACCTTTATGTTGTCCACTTTACTATCTTTTGGTCCTCGCCATCTCCTTGTTAACATTCATCATTATTCGTGATGCAGTGATATTTTCCGGAGTTGTTTTTACAGCGCTGATGGCGCTTCGATGGAAATGTTTTGTGTTCTGGGACCAGCGAGCGGCGATCATTTCTAGTAGACGTGTTTTCGTCAGAGGGGTTACTCCGACTTTTGGGTTCCCAATATCAAAAGTAATTATGAGCAATTTGTTTCAGCCACCCCTGTGGAACTACATTTCCCCATATCGTTTCACATTCACGGACGGCAGGCCAGCATCAAAAATATTCCTCGCAGATAATTTTAGCTTTTTGTCACTGTCTTGGAGGACAAAGATATCGAATCTCGGTGAGAATTATGGTGACAGTTGCAAGGAATTCCGGGGACAGTATCCTTAATTGATCGCTCAGAATATCCCCCGGGTAGTCCTCGAATTCTCGCGGCTTTTGGTCTCGCGCGGAGGCACGAAGTTACGAAGAGGATGGCATATGGGGTTTGTGACTGTGAGGGGCTTACAGCCCTTGGCCCCGAACGTCATTGCGAGGAGCGCAGCGACGCGGCAATCCAGGGCGGCAAGCGCTGACGATTGCGGCAGGACGCCCTGGATTGCTTCGCTGCGCTCGCAATGACGTTCGTTGATACAGATACTGAACATCGGTGCAGCAAATGAAAGCAAGCGTAAACAAGGATCAGCCTTCGCGCCTTCGCGTCTTCGCGTGATAACTTTCCCGACCGGCGAAAGCGCGAGGGATTGGGGTGGAAGAATGGTGGCAGTTTACTGAACGCTCCTATTTGCGGCCTGGGGTCCAAGCCCACCCCACCGTCTACCCACCCAAAAAAGTCGCTGTCCTACACACCGCCCAATCGGTTACTATCCCCCGGTCCCTCGCCAGACGCAAGGCAGGCTTTTGACATGTTGGAGATAGAATCTGGAAGGTCACACTAGACGCCCCGTCGGCTTGTTGGAAAGGCCGGAAATCCAAGGGTTCGCGGCTAAAGTCACGGAAAATAAAAACGCATCAATTTGTCAGGTTCGCAAGGGACATCCTCGCTTCGCGCCCTCGCGCGCCAAATTCCCTCCGCACTGGCGAAAGCGCGAGCCAGCAAGCAAAGCCGTTGCATTTGCGCGCCAGATGCGGAATTAATCGTTTGATGAAACACATAGACCCCAATCGCTATCTCGAGCAGCCGTTCGGCCAGCTCGCGGATCTGATCAACGCCCATGCCGTCAACCAGCCCGACCGGATCGCGCTGGATGATGGCGAGGAGAAGCTGAGCTGGGCGGAGACCGCGGCGCTGGTTAACCGGATCGCGGCGCAGCTGCAGGAAGATGGTCTGCAAAAGGGGCAGGCGGTAGCGATCCTGGGGACGACGACGGTGCGCTATGCGCTGGCCTATCTCGGCGCGATTGTCGCCGGTGGCTCTGCGGCGCCGCTGACCACCTCGGCGACGCCGAAGCAGCTCGCCAATATGGCGCGCGACAGCGGCGCGATGCACTGGTTTATCGATACCCCGAAGCGCGCCGAACTGCTGGCGAGCGGCGAAGATTTGCCGGCGCTCAAACATGTGATGATGGACGCGGCTACTAATGATGCGCCGGTGCTGTTTGACTGGATGGCGGAAGAAGGCGCGACGCCGATTGATCCGCAGGTTGGTCCCAAGGACCCCTATAATATCATCTATTCCAGCGGCACCACCGGCACGCCCAAGGGCATTGTCCACAGCCGCCAGATGCGCTGGTATCATGCGGCGGTTGGCGAGCCGACCGGCTACGGCAAGCCGGGTCAGGTGACCCTGCTGTCAACGCCGCTCTATTCGAACACGACGCTGGCCTTGTTCACGCCGACCATTGCCTATGGCGGGACGGTGGTGCTGATGGGCAAGTTCGATTGCCAGCGCTGGCTGGAACTGGCGCAGCAGCATCGCGCCAGCCATACGATGCTGGTGCCGGTGCAATATCAGCGGCTGATGGATTTTGAGGGCTTTGACGATTATGATCTGAGCAGCCTGACGCATAAATATTGCACCAGCGCGCCCTTCTCGGCGGAGCTCAAGCGGGAAGTGCTGAAGCGGATGCCGGGCGGGCTGATCGAGATCTATTCGATGACCGAGGGCGGCGTGGTCTGCCTGCTGCTGGCCCACGAACATCCGGACAAGCTGCACACCGTGGGTATCGCCTGGGGCGGCAGCGAGGTGATCACTGTCAACGAACAGCTTGACCGGTTGCCGACCGGCGAAATGGGTGAACTGGTCGGTCGATCGCAGACAATGATGTCGGGCTACAAGAACCAGCCGAAAAAGACCGAGGAAGCCAGCTGGTATGACGAAAATGGCGACCGCTGGCAGCGGATGGGCGACATTGGCAAGGTCGACGCGGACGGCTTCATCACCCTGATGGGCCGGACCAAGGACATGATCATCTCGGGCGGATTCAATATCTATCCGCGCGATCTGGAGGAAGCGCTGACGGCGCAGCCGGGGGTTGCCGATGCGGCGGTGATCGGTGTGGCCTCACGGCAATGGGGCGAGACGCCGGTCGGTTTTGTCGTCGCCGATGCCGGGGTGATGCTCGATCTCGAAGCGCTGAAGGCGGCCACCAATGCCAATCTCGGCAAGACCCAGCGGCTGTCCGAACTGCGGCTGATTGATGAACTGCCGCGCAGCCATATCGGCAAGATATTGAAAACCGAACTGCGGGATATGGTGGAAGGATAGAATGTGCCCCCGCGCAGGCGGGGGTCCATCTCCCGATCCCTGCACCGGATACTCTGGCAAGGGTGCACGCCAGGCTTGCGGCACCGCGTGTCGGAGAACCATTGTGGCAAGCGTCGAGCGTCCGAGATGGGCCCCTGCCTGCGCAGGGGCACTGGAGTTTCCAAATCGTGCCCCCGCGCAGGCGGGGGTCCATCTCCTGAGCGTTGTTCTGGGTGCCATGGAAGAGGGGCGCGCCAAGCCCGCGGCAATGGAGGAGCAAATAACCATGGCGCCAAGACGGCGAAGTTCCGAGCTGGGCCCCTGCCTTCGCAGGGGCAAGTGAATGCGCAGGGGAACAGCGCAACCCGCAATTATTATGGACTCTGTCCCTGCTCCCGATTAAGCGCTTGCCATGTCCATTGCTCATGAAGAATCCATCCTGATCGTCGATTTCGGCTCTCAGGTCACGCAGCTTATCGCCCGCCGGGTGCGCGAAGCGGGGGTCTATTCGGAGATTGCCCCGTTCAACATGGCGGAAGAGGCCTTTCACCGGCTGAAACCCAAGGGCGTGATCCTGTCCGGCTCGCCGGCCAGCGTGCCGGAAGAGGGTAGCCCGCGGGCGCCGCAGCTGATTTTCGACAGCGGCCTGCCAATCCTCGGCATCTGCTATGGCCAGCAGGTGATGACCGACCAGCTCGGCGGCGAGGTGCGGCCGGGGCACGAAACGGGCGAGGGCGGCGAATTCGGCCGGGCCTTCATCGAGATTAGCGAAGAATGCGTGCTGTTCGACGGCCTGTGGCAGGTTGGTGAGCGGCATCAAGTGTGGATGAGCCATGGTGATAAGGTCACCGAATTTGCACCCGGTTTCCGGATCGTTGCGACCACCGAAGGCGCGCCCTTCGCGCTGATCGCTGACGACGAGCGGCGCTATTATGGCACCCAGTTCCACCCCGAGGTGGTGCACACGCCCGATGGCGGCAAGCTGATCGCCAATTTCGTCCGCCATGTCTGCGGCTGCGCCGGCGACTGGACGATGGCGGAGTACAAGGACGCCAAGATTGCCGAGATCCGCAAGCAGGTCGGCGACAAGAAGGTCATCTGCGGCCTGTCCGGCGGCGTCGACAGCTCGGTCGCGGCGATCCTGATCCACGAGGCGATCGGCGACCAGCTGACCTGTGTTTTTGTCGACCATGGCTTGCTGCGGATGAACGAACGCGAGCAGGTCGAGACCCTGTTCCGCGACCATTATAATATCCCGCTGGTGGTGGTCGACGCCGAGGCGCGCTTCATGAAGGGCCTCGCCGGTGAGACCGACCCGGAAAAGAAGCGGAAGTTCATTGGCGGCGAATTCATCGAGGTGTTCGACGAGGAAGCGGCCCGGATCGGGGGCGCCGACTTCCTTGCCCAGGGCACGCTCTATCCCGACGTGATCGAGAGCGTCTCCTTTACCGGCGGGCCGAGCGTGACGATCAAGTCGCACCATAATGTCGGGGGCCTGCCGGCGCGGATGAACATGAAGCTGGTCGAGCCGCTGCGCGAGCTGTTCAAGGACGAGGTCCGCGATCTCGGCCGCGAGCTGGGCCTCAACGACCAGTTCGTAGGACGCCATCCGTTCCCCGGCCCCGGCCTGGCGATCCGCATTCCCGGCGAGGTGACCAAGGAGCGTTGCGATATCCTGCGCAAGGCCGACGCGATCTATCTAGAGGAAATCCGGAGCGCCGGACTATATGACGCGATCTGGCAGGCCTTTGCGGTACTGCTCCCGGTCAAGACGGTCGGCGTGATGGGCGACCAGCGTACGTACGACAACGTTTGCGGCCTGCGCGCCGTGACCAGCACCGACGGCATGACCGCCGATGTCTACCCGTTCGACGCCAGCTTCCTGACCCGTGTATCGACGCGGATCGTCAATGAGGTCAAGGGGATCAACCGTGTGGTTTATGACTATACCAGCAAGCCGCCGGGGACGATCGAGTGGGAATAATTCCGATCAAACGAATATCCGTGGGATATTCGTCGGAAACATTCGGCGACGCGAGGAGCCGTGCGGCGGCCCCATCCTGCGGGGTCGGAAAAGTGGACTCTGAACCAAGTCGAGGAATGACGCCGTGCATCGGGAACGTCATTGCGAGCGTAGCGCGGCAATCCAGAGCGGCAAGCACCGACGATGGCGGCCAGACGCCCTGGATTGCTGCGTCGCTGCGCTCCTCGCAATGACCACAGTTGGTGCCGGCGGGACAAGGCACCGAGAGCGGGCTTAAATGCCTCGGTCCTTCGACAGGCTCAGGACGAACGGCGCTGCGGCACCAGTACGTTAACAGTTGAGACCAAATGCCCTCTTCCGTTCGTCCTGAGCTTGTCGAAGGACGATCAGGCGCCAAGACCATGCCCCGCCGGAACCCAATCCGCCGCCGCCCGTTGACCTCATGCCGCCCGCGGGGGAAAGACGCGGGCGAAACAGGAGAGAGAAAATGATCAACTTGCAGAAAACACTGCTGGCGGGCCTTGGCACCGCCGCGCTGGCCGGATGCGCCACGGTCGAAGAGAAGGTTGCCGAGCGTGCCGGAGACACCTTTCGCACGACCCTGCTCGGCAGCGAGGAAGTAGGCGGCGGCGATGCCGATGGCTATGGCAGCGCCGAAATTTCGATTTCCGACGAATTCGGACAGGTCTGCTGGGACCTCAACGGCATTCGCGGGATCGGACCGATCACGGCGGCGCATATCCACCGCGGTGCCCGTGGGACCAATGGCCCACCGGTGTTCACGCTGCGCCCCGCCAATGAAGGCGGCTACAAGGGCTGCGCCGACGGTTCGGAATGGACGCAGGACCGGATCGAAGACAATCCGTCGGCTTTTTATGTGAATGTGCATACGGCGGAATATCCCGCCGGCGCGATCCGGGGTCAGCTGAGCCGCTGATTTCCGGACGGGGCGGGGGAGTGCCCGGCCCTTTGGCCGGCACCGGTCCATCGACAGGCTCAGGACGAACGGAGGGTGGTCCGGCAGAAAGTCGGAGCGGCAGGTTGCCGCGCCTTGACCCCACCCTCGCAAAGGCCGTCAAGCCGCTCCGGCCGTTGCTCGCCGGGGCGGTGGTCGGTCGGAACATGCTGGTCGAGGTTGACCATCGGCTGGCCCGCTACTAAGCCTGATTTAATTGAACGATTAAAATCAGGAGAAGCAGCCCATGAAAGCCATCCAACTCCACGCCCCGGCCTCGCTCGACAATCTCAAGCTCGTCGACCTGCCCGATCCGGCGGCGCCCGGTCTCGGGGAAATTGCGGTGCGGTTGCGGGCATCCAGCCTTAATTATCATGATTATGCGGTGGTCAAGGGGATGATCCCGACCGCCGAGAACCGCATCCCGATGTCCGATGGCGCGGGCGAGGTCACCGCCGTGGGCGAAGGCGTCAGCGATTTTGCGGTGGGCGATCTGGTGGTTTCGACCTTCTTTCCCGAGTGGATCGATGGCGCGCCGCCGGAGGGCGGTTTCAAGCGCGTGCCTGGCGACGGCATTGACGGCTATGCGGTCGAGCAGGCGGTTGGCCCTGAAACGGCATGGACCAAGGCCCCGAAGGGCTATAGCGCCGCCGAAGCTGCGACTTTGACCTGCGCAGGCCTGACCGCGTGGCGGGCGTTGTTTGTGGATGGCTGCGTCAAGCCGGGCGACACCGTCCTGGTGCAGGGCACCGGTGGTGTTTCGATTTTCGCACTGCAATTTGCCAAGGCGGCTGGCGCAACGGTGATCGCGACTTCGTCATCGAACGAAAAGCTTGAGCGGCTGAAGGAAATGGGTGCCGATCATCTGATCAATTACAAGGAAGTCGAAGCCTGGGGGCCGAAGGTGCTCGAACTGACCGGTGGCAAGGGCGTCGATTGCGTCGTTGAGATCGGCGGTCCCGGGACGCTGGATCAATCGATGATGGCGACCCGCATTGGCGGCCATGTCGCGCTGATCGGGGTGCTGACCGGCTTTGCCGGACCGGTACAGACGGCGCTGCTGATGGCGAAGAATCTGCGCGTGCAGGGCCTGACCGTCGGCAGCCGCGCGCAGCAGATCGACATGATCGCGGCGATCGAAGCCAATGGCATCAAGCCGGTGCTCGACAAATCTTTCCCGCTGGCCGAGCTTGCCGATGCCTTCCGCCATCAGGAATCGGGCAAACATTTCGGGAAGATTGTCGTTGACATTTAGTCCGAGTCCGGGCCCGATAGCGACCCTTATCTTGCGACTTGCCTGTCGACGAGCCATATTCCGGGAATGCAACTGGACCTGGGCACCGATCCGCGGACGGAAATATTGCGGCGGATGCACGACCGGTTGATCGATGAATTTGGCCGCGTCATCCGCCCCGATGATGAGCGCCGCGATCCGATATGGACGCTGGTACAGGGCGTGATCGGCGCCCGCGCCAAGACGGCGGTGTCCAATGCCAATACCGACCGGTTGATTGCTGCATATGGGACTTGGGACAAAGTCGCTGAAGAAGAGTTGAGCGCGCTGACCGCTGCCCTGAAAACCGCCACCTTCCCGGCGATGGCGGCGGAGCGCCTGAAAGCCTGTTTGCAGAATATTATTGATCAGCGCGGCAGGGCCACCCTCGACCACCTCGCCGAGCTGGATACCGCCGAAGCGATGGAATGGCTGGAACAGCTTCCGGGTGTTGCGCGCAAGATCAGCGCCGGGGTGATGAACACCAGTCATTTTAACCGCAGGGCGCTGGTGCTGGACGCTGGCCATCGCCGGGTGGCTCAGCGGATGGGACTGGTTCCGGCCAAGGCCGATACAGCCCGCGCCTTCGATGCGCTGATGCTGGTACTTCCGCCAGAATGGTCTGCGGAAGATATTGATGAGCACCATATGCTCGGCAAACGGCTCGCCCAAACGATCTGCCGTCCCAAACAGCCGCATTGTGAAGTTTGTCCCGTGCGCAGCGATTGTGATCATGGTCGATAGCCTCACATCTAGCGAAATCGAAACGGTCTACCGCCGCCTCGCCGAGGTGATGCCCGGACGTACCCCGGACGCCAAGGGACCAAAGGGACAGCCGGATGCCTTCCGGTCCTGCATTTCCTGCATGCTTTCGGCGCAGTCCCTGGACCGAAACACCGCCCAGGCTGCGAAAGCCTTGTTTGCATTGGCGCAGACACCGGAAACCATGCTGGAACTGGATGATCGCGATATTGCGGCGGCGATCAAGCCGTGCGGACTTTATAACAACAAGACGCGCAGTATCCGGAAATTCTGTGAGCATTTGCTGGCCGAACATGGCGGGGTGGTGCCGAATACACGGGAGGGTCTGCTGTCGATGCCGGGCATTGGCCGGAAATGCGCGGACATCGTCATGAGCTTCACCTTTGGCGCCGATGTGATCGCCGTCGATACCCATGTGCACCGGGTCTGCAACCGCATCGGCCTGACCAATGCCAAGACCGCGGACAAGACCGCAATGCAATTGGAGGAGCGCACCCCGGATTGGGCCTTGCGCGACGGCCATTTCTGGCTAATTCAGTTCGGGAAGCGAATCTGCACTTCCCGGAGCCCCAAATGTGACCGATGTCCGGTCTCTGACATCTGTCTCTGGCTCAAAGCGCAGCACAAACAGGAACAAAGTGATGAGTAACGAAACCAAAATGTACGGCATCTCCAATTGCGATACCGTCCAGAAGGCACGCAACTGGATGGAACGCAATGGCATCAGCTATGTTTTCCATGACTATAAAAAGTCGGGGATTACCAAGGACAAGCTGGAAATGTGGGTGATGCAGGTCGGCTGGGAAGCGCTGGTCAACAAGCGCGGCACGACCTTTCGCAAGCTTCCCGACATGGTGAAGGAAAATATCGGCGACGATACCGCAGTGATGGTGATGGCGGAAAATCCGAGCATGATCAAACGACCGGTGCTGGAACATGGCGACGAACTGGTCGTCGGATTCAAGGCTTCGGATTATGAAGCCGCCGGACTCGCCGCGCGCAACAGCTAGTGCCGCTCAGCATTTTGCCCGGTTTACCCCGATTGCCGTATCGCCGATCCGCATTTCTGATTTTATCAGGGCTGCAGGCATAATAGTGTTATATTCCGAGCCTATCTGGATTTGGATGCCAATAACACTAATCGCTGCCGCGGGTTTTGGTATCAGGAAAAGGACAAGCTAATGGTTCAGGCAAAATGGAATGACGTGGTAATCGCAGAGAGCGATGACACCGTGGTGGTCGAGGGCAATCATTATTTTCCGCGCGATTCTGTCTGGTCGAAATATCTGATGCATAGCGACGCGACTAGCCATTGCCCCTGGAAGGGCGATGCGTCTTACCATTCCCTGATCGTCGATGGTGAAATCAACGACGATGCCGCTTGGTATTATCCTGCGCCGAAAGCGGCTGCAGCCGAAATAGAAGGAAGGATCGCGTTCTGGAAAGGCGTCGAGGTCAGCTAGCCATGGACCTGCGCAAGGCCGCTTTGTTCGCATTGACACTGCTATTGGCTGGTTGCGGCGTTCAGGCGGAACCGGGCAGAAATTCGGAGATGCAGGTGGCAACATTGAATGGAGGCCCGCCGATCATCATCGCCCATCGCGGTGCCAGCGGCGAGCGCCCGGAACACACTTTGGCCGCTTATGCGCTGGCGGTCGAGCAAGGCGCGGATTTTATCGAACCGGACCTGGTGCTGACCAAGGACGGCATCTTGGTGGCGCGGCACGAGAATGACATCAGCGAGACCACAGATGTCGCGGACAAACCGGAATTTGCCGATCGCAAGACGGTCAAGATGATCGACGGCCAGCGCCATGAAGGCTGGTTCACCGAAGATTTTACGTTGGCCGAGCTGAAAACACTGCGGGCCAAGGAACGGCTGCCGCAATTGCGCGCGGCCAATGCGACCTATGATGGTCGGTTTGAAATACCGACCTTTGAAGAGATCTTGCAATTGCTGCAGCGGCGGGAACAGCAGCGTGGCAAGCGGATCGGTGTCTATCCGGAAACCAAGCATCCGAGCTATTTCAAGGCCTTGGGTCTGGATCATGACGAACCGCTGCTCAAATTGCTGAAACAATATGGCTATGGCGGCAAAGACGATCCGGTCTTTATCCAGTCGTTCGAGGTCGGCAACTTGCAAGCTCTGAACAAAAAAACCGAAATCCGGCTAGTGCAACTGGTCGCCAGCGAAGCCGGTCCCCCCGATATTGACGGGCAGACTTACGCCGCGATAATCACGGCGGACGGCCTGAAAAAAATCGTCAGCTATGCGGACGGGATCGGGCCGTCAAAGGATCTGGTGATAGATCGCAATCTTCTTGGCCAGCAAAAGGAGCCGAGCGGCCTGGTCGCCGCTGCGCACAAGGCTGGCCTTGTCGTCCATCCCTGGACCTTCCGCCGCGAAAATTATTTTCTGCCAACCGATTTCAAGAGCGGCATTGATCCGCGCGAACCGGGCGATCTGGCCGGCGAGGTGCGTGCATATGTGGCAGCTGGCGTGGATGGGCTGTTCAGCGACAATCCGGATCAGGCGGTGGCGGCGATCAAGCGTTAGCCGATAAGCTGGCCTTATCTTTCGCGGTCGCTTATCAGGAACAATCTATCCACATTACTGCTGAGTATTGCTATGTCCACGACCTTCAAACTCGATACGTCCACCAGCCGCGCAAACCCGCGGCCACAGCCGATGCGGCGACTGTCTATCCCCAAAATCCAGGGCCGCAAGGTCGATGGCGTGACCGCCGAGCCGGTGGTCATGCTGACCGCTTATACTGCACGAACGGCGCAATTGCTTGATGCCCATTGCGATATATTGCTGGTCGGCGATTCG
>PFJE01000060.1 GCA_002783865.1 Sphingomonadales bacterium CG_4_10_14_3_um_filter_58_15 | reverse complement strand
GGTAAAATCCTCCCCGCTTGCGGGGAGGGGGACCGCGCGCAGCGTGGTGGTGGGGGTTTTGGTTTTGGCGCTGTTGTTGTGCGTTTCCCGAAGTGTGCGTCTGGTCTCACGCCCCCTCCGTCAGCCTTTCAGGCTGACACCTCCCCACGAGTGGGGAGGATTTATGGTTAGGGCCGCTATTTTTGCGAGTTTCCGGAATTTTGCGTCTAGTCTGGCGCCCCCTCCGTCCCGCCTGCGCTTCGCTCCGGCGGGCCACCTCCCCATGAATGGGGAGGATTTATGATGGTGAACGCTGGTCAGAATCAGCGCGGGAATTTGCGGGGTCCGGCGGTTTATCGGGCTCGGAAATTGCGGCGGGAAATGTCGTTGCCGGAAGTATTGCTGTGGCAGCAGCTCAAGCTGCGGCCTCATGGATTGAAGTTCAGAAAGCAGCATCCGGTCGAGCCATATATTGCTGATTTCTATTGTCCGGAAAAACGACTGGTTATCGAAGTCGATGGCGTGGCGCATGATATGGGTGGGAACCCGGCTCGCGATGAGAGGCGAAACGCCTTTTTTGCAGAACGCAATCTGGAAGTGCTGCGTATTGCGGCCAAGGATATTTTGAAAGACGTGACCGCAGCGGCGCAAACCATTGCGGATTATGCAGAGGCCAAGTCAACCCGCGATGGTGAGTTGCAATGACTAGCCGTTCAACCATGCCCTCCAAAATCCTCCCCGCTTGCGGGGAGGGGGACCGCGCGCAGCGTGGTGGAGGGGGTTTTGGTCCTGACGCTATTGCCGCGAGTTTCCCTAATTTTGCGTCCAGTCGCACACCCCCTCCGACCAACCTACGCTGCGCTCCGGTCGGCCACCTCCCCACGAGTGGGGAGGATTTATGAGAAAGTTTCAGAAATTTGCGTCTAAACGAAACGCCCTCCGTCCCGCTTGCGGGGAGGATTGAAAGGAAGTGAATAATGGACTTCATTAGTATCTTGTCGATTTTCGTGATGGCCTGTTTTGTCGGCTATTATGTGGTCTGGTCGGTGACGCCGGCTTTGCATACGCCGCTGATGGCGGTGACCAATGCGATCTCTTCGGTGATCATCGTCGGGGCGCTGATTGCGGCGGCGGCGGGATCGCAGGCGGATGGTGGGCAGGCGGCCAAGTGGCTGGGGCTGGTCGGCGTGGTGCTTGCGAGCGTGAATATTTTTGGCGGCTTTGCCGTGACCGAGCGGATGCTCGCGATGTACAAGAAGAAGGAGCGTAAGTGATGGGTGCTTCTGTGGATCGTGCCCCGGATTTGGTCCGGGGTCCATCTCGTGTCATTGCGTCCGGACGCCAGTTCTGGAGATGGGCACCAGCCTTCGCAGGTGCACTGATATTGCCGATTTCGCCTGCGCTTGCCGCATCGGGCGAGCCGGTCAATCCGTGGGTGGCCGCAGCCTATCTGGTGGCGGGCGTATTGTTCATTCTGGCTTTGCGCGGCCTTTCTTCTCCCGAAACCAGCCGGGCGGGCAACCGCTATGGCATGGTCGGCATGCTGATCGCGGTGGTAACCACTTTGGTGACTCACAGCATTGCCAGCCTGCCGGAAATCGGCGTCGCGATCCTGATCGGTGGCAGCATCGGCTTTATAACGGCGCGCAAAATCGCCATGACCGATATGCCGCAACTGGTGGCCGGTTTTCACTCGCTGGTCGGTATGGCCGCTGTGCTGGTTGGTATCGCCGCCTATCTCAATCCCGGAGCCTTTGGCATCCTGGATGCAAGCGGTGAAATATTGACCGTCAGCCGGGTAGAACTGGGTCTGGGCGTGGCCATTGGTGCGATCACCTTCTCCGGTTCGGTTATCGCGTTTCTGAAACTCAATGGCAATATGTCGGGCGCACCGATCATGCTGCCGCTTCGCCATGTCATTAATCTGGGCGTATTGGGCGCTATCATCGGACTGACCGCTTATTTCGCGATTGCGCCGACCGTCGGTACGGGCGCGATATTCTGGACCATCGTGGGCTTGAGCTTTCTGATCGGTTTCCTGCTGATCATCCCGATCGGCGGCGCGGATATGCCGGTCGTCGTGTCGATGCTGAACAGCTATTCCGGCTGGGCGGCAGCGGCGATGGGCTTTACGCTTGGTAACACAGCGATGATCATTACCGGGGCGTTGGTCGGTTCGTCCGGTGCGATCCTGTCCTATATCATGTGCAAGGCGATGAATCGCAGTTTCATCAGCGTGATCGCCGGCGGCTTTGGCGCGGAAAGCGGGCCAAGCGATGGCGCGGCCAAGATCGACCGGCCGTGGAAGCGCGGTTCGGCGGAGGACGCGGCCTATATGATGAAACAGGCGGAAAGCGTGATCATCATTCCCGGCTACGGCATGGCGGTGGCGCAGGCCCAGCACGCGCTGCGTGAAATGGGCGATATGCTGAAAGAGCAGGGCGTCAGCGTCAAATATGCGATCCACCCGGTCGCCGGGCGGATGCCGGGCCATATGAACGTGCTGCTGGCCGAGGCTAATGTGCCTTATGACGAGGTGTTCGAGCTGGAGGATATCAACAGCGAATTCGCGCAGGCCGATGTCGCCTTCATCATCGGCGCCAATGACGTGGTCAATCCGGCGGCGAAGACCGACAAGGGATCGCCGATCTACGGTATGCCGGTGTTTGATGTTGAAAAGGCCAAGACGATATTCTTCGTCAAGCGATCGATGGGCGGGGTCGGCTATGCCGGGGTCGACAATGAGGTCTTTTATATGGACCAGACGATGATGCTGCTTTCCGATGCGAAGAAAATGTGCGAGGAAATAGTCAAGGCGCTTTAGACGCCAGGTATGACTATTTCAGGGATTTGAATTTCAATGCGGAAAATTGGCCTGATTGGCGGGATGAGCTGGGTATCGACCGCCAGCTACTACACCCGGATCAACAGCAGCGTGCAGAAACGGCTGGGCGGCTTTGCCAGCGCGCATATGCTGATCGAAAGCGTGAATTTCAGTGACTATGCCCGGCTGCAGTCGGATGATGACTGGGATGCAGCCGCCGGTCTGATGACCCGGGCGTCCAAGCGGCTGGAGCATAGCGGTGCCACCGCGATATTGATCTGTTCCAATGCCATGCACAAGATTTATGACCGGGTGCAGCCGGAAGTCGGTGTGCCGATCCTGCATATCGCCGACTGCGTCGGCGACAAGATGGTGGCCGACGGGGTTACTTCGGCGACGCTGATCGGCACGCGCAATGTGATGACCGAGGGATTCTACCGCAAGCGGTTGGTCGGCAAGGGCATTACGCTTTCCCCGCCAGATGAAGAACGGGTCGAGGAGATCGACCGGATCATCTACGAGCAGTTGATGTTCGGACTGAAGAAGCGCGAGTCCGAGCGGACGATGAAAACCTATATCACCAATATCGCCAAGCAGGAGATCCAGGCGGTTGTGCTGGGCTGTACCGAGCTGGATCTGATCGTCGATACCAAGGCGAATATCCTGCCGATCTACGACAGTACCGAGATTCATTCGGATGCGGCGGTTGAGTGGATTCTCGCCGACGGCTGAGCGCGGGTTCGCCTGATTAACTGACATTCGTGTCAATGCTCTTGGCAGCGACAACATTTTGCGGCATTATCTCTTGTTCTTGTAGGAGAGAGATATGATCCGCAGTCTATTGGTTGCCACCGCGCTGTGCCTGAGCGCCCCGACCCTTGCCAAAACTGTTACCGTCGATCCGGGGGCCGATGCCCAGGAACGGCTTCAGGAAGCTTTGATCCTGGCCGAACCCGGCGATGTCGTGCAACTGGGGGCGGGCCGCTTTGATCTGGTCGACGGGCTGTCGCTTGATGTCGACAATGTCACTATTCGCGGCGCCGGCATGGACCAGACCGTGCTCAATTTTGCCGGCCAGCTGGGCGCGGGCGAAGGCCTGCTGGTGACGTCGGATCATGTCGTGCTGCGAGACTTCGCGATCGAGGACAGCAAGGGTGACGGCATCAAGTCGAAGGGCGCCAACGATATCGTCTATTACAAGGTGCGGGTCGAGTGGACCCGCGGGCCGCACCCGGAAAATGGCGCCTATGCGATCTATCCGGTGGAGAGCAAGAATGTGCTGGTCGACAGCGTGATCACGATCGGATCTTCCGATGCCGGGATCTATGTCGGGCAGTCGGAAAATATCATTGTCCGCAACAGCGTGGCGAAATATAATGTTGCCGGCATCGAGATCGAGAACAGCATTGGCGCCGACGTCTATAATAATGTTGCGGTCAATAACACCGGCGGAATTCTGGTGTTTGATCTGCCCAATATTCCGAAACAGGGTGGCCGCAATGTCCGGGTGTTCGACAATATCGTGGTCGATAATAATACCCCCAATTTCGCTCCCGCAGGCAATATTGTAGCCGAGGTTCCCGCTGGCATGGGCGTCATGGTGATGTCGCATTATGAAGTGGAAGTATTCGAAAACCGGTTCGCCGAAAATGGCACCGGGAATATCCTGATCGTCTCCTATAGCAAGGAGCAGAAGGACCCCAATTATAACCCGAAACCGATTGGTGTCCGGGTGTTTGAAAATGATCATGGACGGGCGGGCTACAAGCCGGTCTTCCCCGGTGGCGCCGAGCTAAAAGCCGCATTTGGTGGCGCGATTCCGCCGATTATCGAGGATGGCACGGGTGAAAATATCCAGATTGGTGACGATGTGGCGATCCTGTCGATGGGCCTGACCAAGCCGGGCCAGCCGCTGACCGAGGCCAAGCCGTCGCTGGTCGCAGGGGCGAGCGGGCCGTTTGATGGCCGGCAGCTGACGCCGATCACTCTGCCGCAGGCGATGGAGGATGCTGTTCAATAATGCGTCTGCTGGTTTCCGTCTGCGCTGTTTTCGGGCTGGCCTTTTCCGTCGGTGCCCGCGCGCCGGAGCCAGTCGCCGATGCGGTGATCCTGTCCGGCGGCCTGCCAAAGCTGCTGTCGGAATATCATTTTTTCCGCGATAGCGCCGGGTGGCAGCCGAACGACCGGGTGGTCCCCTATCAGTTGAATATGCCTCTGTTCTCGGACTATGCGGAGAAATACCGGTTTATCTATGTGCCGGAGGGCGAGCAGGCGAAGGCCAATGGCGACGGCTTGCTCGAGTTTCCGGTGGGGTCGGCGCTGATCAAGAGCTTTGGCTATGAGACGGGTGGCAAGCCGCGCTTGCTGGAGACGAGGGTGCTGCTGCACCGGGCCGATGGCTGGCTGGCGCTGCCCTATGTCTGGAACGAGCAGCAAACCGAGGCGAGGCTGAAGGTGGCGGGGGAACGGATTCCGGTCACGTTGACCGACCCGTCAGGCAAGCAGCGGTCGATCAGCTATGGCGTGCCCAACAAGAACCAGTGCAAGGAATGCCATGCCCTGTCGGGGGCAGTGACGCCGATCGGGCCGAAGGCGCGCAATCTGACGCACGACGGGCAGCTGGAGAAATTTGCGGCGTTCGGACTGATCGATCGGGAACCCGCAGTCGACTATCGCGTGCCGGTTTGGGGCGAGACCAGCGCGTCGCTGAATGATCGCGCGCGCGGCTATCTCGATGTCAATTGCGCCCATTGTCATAATATCAACGGGTCGGCGAGCAACTCCGGGCTGTTCCTGACCTATGAGGAAACGATGCCGGTCCGCATCGGGATCAACAAGCGTCCGGTGGCGGCGGGGCGGGGCAGCGGTACGCATGATTTTGATATCGCGCCCGGCGAGCCCGATGACAGCATCATGATCTACCGGCTGGACAGCCTAGAGCCGGGGATCAGCATGCCGGAAGTGGGCCGGACGACGGTGCATGAAGAGGGCGTGGCGCTGCTGAGGCAGTGGATTGCGGAGATGGAATAAGAAGGATTGATAGTTTCTGTGCCCCGGCGAAGGCCGGGGTCCATCTCCGGATATTTCCGCATAAATCAAGCGAAGAGATGTTCGCCGATCCCGACGATTGCGCACTCAATATTCCTAGTTTTTTCCGATAGAGCACGAGATGGACCCCGGCCTTCGCCGGGGCACATTCATTTCGCGCGGGTCCAGTTCTGGCCCTGGCAGATAAAGGCGATGCAGCCTTTCATCTTCAGCTTGTTTGCCGATTGCAGGCTGACTTCCGAGCGATAGGTTTTGCCGGTTTTCGGATCATAGACCTTGCCGCGCCAGATATCGTCATCGGGGGTGAATCCGGTCAGGATCGCCGTGCCCAGCAGTGTGCGGCTGCGCAGATTCTTGTTGGGATTGTGGATGTCCTTCTGACCGGCGCCGTTCGGCGGGGTTACCAGATATTTGTGGATGCGACCGCACACGGTCTGCCCGCATTTGGAAATCTTGATGATCGCGTCGCGTTCCTGCGTCACCCATTCGCCCATGATCGAATCCGCCGCCAGCGCCGGTGTCGCAAAAGCGAAGGTTGCAGTGATCAGGCCAAGGGCCATTTTCATGGGGCTGGAAATCGATAATGTCATAGGCTGGTCCTTATCCGCCGCGGTCTAGGATTGCGGCAATAGATCACTGGCGGTTACGCCAGTCTGAACACGGCGGAACAATTTTCCATGCTCCGCCCAGAAAATCAGCAACAGCGACGCGATGCCGCAGACCAGGAATCCGGTCGCCAAAGGCAGGACCGTGCCGTCAAACTGCAAGCCGATTGCAGCGCCGATCATGGCGGAAAGGCCGGACCGGGCGAAATTCTGGAAAGACGAGGCGACGCCGGCCGTTCTTCCGAATGGCTGCATCGCGATCGAGCTGAAATTGGCTCCGGTGAAGCCGACCATGCCCATAGACGGCACCAGTACGGCGGTGAACGTCCATATATTAATCAATCCGGCCTCTGCGAGGGCAAAGTGAATTATCGAAACCAGGATGAAAAATATCAGCGCGGATTGCGATACCCGCCGCGCGCCAAAGCGCATGACGATCCGGGAATTGGTAAAACTTGCCACCGACATGGCGCCGGCATTGAGCGCGAAAATATAAACGAAAATATCGCCTGCATCGAAGATGTCGAAAAATATCTGCTGGGCCGAGGCGATATAGGCGAACAGAGGCGCCATCATCAGCCCGCTGGCGATGACATGGCCAAAGCTGTTGCGGTTGAAAATGACTGCATACCATGCAGCGGTGACAGATTTGAATTTGATGGGCGTCTTGTTGTCCGGGTGCAGGGTCTCCGGAAGGCGCATCATGACCCACAAGAATGCCAAGAGTCCGGCGGCGGAAAGCACAAGGAAAATTGCCTTCCACGGCGCGACGTGAAGCACCAGCTGGCCGAGCAGCGGGGCCGTGATCGGAACGATCATGAATATCATCATGATCGTCGACATCGCCCGGGCCATGGCGTCGCCATCATAGCGATCGCGGATGATGCTGTTGGCCAGTACCCCCAGCGCCGCCGCGGCGAGTCCCTGGATGAAGCGGCCGACCAGCAGCAGCTCGTAGGTCCAGGCGAGGGCGCAGAGAATGCCGAAGCCGGTATATATGCCGATGGTCACCAGCAGCACGGGTCTGCGCCCGTAGCGATCGGCCAGCGAGCCGTACAGAATCGAACCGATCGCCATGCCGTAAATATAGGAGGTTATGGTCCATTGCCGGTCGTTGACCGCGGTCAGGCCGAAATCATCGGAGATGAGGCCGAGCGCCGGCAGCATGATATCGATCGCGAGCGCGTTCAGCGACATCAGGCTGGCCATCATGATGACCAGTTCGGTGCGGCCTATCGGGAAGGGGAGAGCTTTGCTTTTCACCGTCGGCCTATGGCAAGATTGGGCGATGGTGGCTATACGTTATATTGATACGGGGCGGGATAGGAGCGACAATGAGAGTGATCAGCGTGAAGCTTATTCTTTCGATACTGGGCGTGAACTTGATGATCTCCCCCGCTTCTGCGACATCATCGCCACCAAGCTGTGCGGACCTTGCAATTGCTGCCGATCAAGCCGGTAAAGACCTGACCGATTCCCCGAGTGGACGCGTTGATGGAGCCACATTGGCAAATGTTGATGCGTTGAAAGATGCGGTCAACCAGCAAGAGGTGGCAGCAACCATCATCGTCGGCGGCAAATTTCAGGGCTGGGATTTCTCGGACCTGACGCTCCAGTCTGCCTGTTTTGTCGATTCGGATTTGTCCGAATCAAACTGGTCCGGAGCCACAATTTCCGGTGCTGCATTTGTCCGGACCGATCTGGAAGGGTCGAATTTTCAGGCAGCGAATATTGCCCACGTCTATTTCGACAACAGCAATTTGAAGGATGCGGATGCAACGGGGGCCGATCTGTCTGGGGGAAAGTTCGGCGGTGGCTGGTTCGAGGGCAGTGTCGAAGGCTGGACGATCGATGGCGCCAATCTGACCGGCTTTCGGTTCGACTGCGGAATCACGGTGTCGGACGGCTGCCCGGTCTATCAGGGCGGCACAGCGATGAGCGCGAAGGGCACCGATTTCACCGGTGCCACTTTGCACAGTTTTGGTCTTTATGAGGTCGACTTGACGGCTGCGATTCTCGATCGAACGATCGTGGGCCCCGGGCAATTGCCTTATCTGGCGGAGGCCGAGTTTCGCGGTCCCATCATCCTGCGCGGCGGCGGCACCGATGTCAGCTTGACCGCCGAAGAGGTGCAAATCTTGTTGGCCGCCAATGTACAGCAGAAGGCGGCGGAGGCGCGTCCCTCTTTTGATTGCGCCCAAGCGTCGAACAAGGTTGAGCAGGAAATTTGCGGCGAATATGCCAGTGATTTGCGCTTGGTGGACCGCGATATCGCTGCGCTTTATCAGCGGGCCAAAGCTGTCGATTCCGGCGTCAGGGCCAGCCAGCTGGCCTGGTTGAAGCAGCGCAACCGCTGTGGGGCGGCGGAATATGCTTCCGATTGCATCCGGGAAAGCTACAGCCGGCGCAAGGGCAAGTTGCTTGGCCTGCTCGGTGAGACGGATTGGCTGGCTCGGGGAGAATCCGCCCTGTTCGTTGATGATGTTCTGCCGCTCCCTGCTACTTTTCGGCAATCCGAGTTGTTCGCCAAGATCACACCGGTCCTTGCAGGAGCGGCGATGACAGAGATATTGATCGAGCGCGCCAGTGATGGCCTTTATGCAATCAAGGGCAGTGCGGTCGGTGCCAATGCCCATTTGTGCAGCCTCTCCGCCTCGCATCTCTACTTCGACAAAGCCTCGGGCTGGTATATCCCGGTGTCAGAAGGCCCCGCGATCCCGATCTTCCGGATTATTGACGGACGGCTGGAAATATTTGCCGATGGCAAGCCGGACTATGAAAAATATCCCGAGGCTGCGGATTTCATGAGTTGCGGCATGCGCGCCAGTTTTGGCGAGACGATCCGCCTCGATGCTGGGGAAGAGGTGATCGAACGCTATCGAAAGTCGCTGAACGAGGTAATGTAGCGCCTCCCCAAGCGGCGTAACAGGCGCTAGACTGGGCCCATGTCCGATTCCGCCCCCGATCTGCTGCAGCGCAAGATCATCCATATCGATATGGATGCCTTTTTTGCGAGCGTCGAGCAGCGGGATTTTCCGGAATTGCGGGGCAAGCCGGTGGCGGTCGGCGGATCATCCAAGCGCGGTGTCGTTGCGGCGGCTTCCTACGAAGCGCGCAAATTTGGCGTGCGATCGGCGATGCCTTCTGTGACCGCCAAACGGCGCTGCCCCGACCTGATTTTCGTCAAGCACCGGTTCGAGGTCTATCGCGAGGTCTCGCAGCAGATCCGGGCGATCTTCCGCAGCCACAGTGATCTGGTCGAGCCGCTGTCGCTGGATGAAGCCTATATTGATGTCACGCAGGACAAGATGGGAATCGGCAATGCCACCAGGATCGCCGAGATGATCCGCGCCGAGATCAAGAAGCAGACCGGTCTCACCGCCAGCGCCGGAGTCAGCTATAACAAGTTTATCGCCAAGATTGCATCGGACCAGAACAAGCCGGACGGGATTTGCGTGATCAAGCCGCACCAGGGCGCGGAATTTGTCGCCCAGCTGCCGGTGCGGCGCTTCTTTGGTGTCGGTCCGAAGACGGCGGAGCGGATGGCGAAGCTGGATATCCACACCGGTGCCGATCTGCGGGCACAATCGCAGGCGTTCCTGCAGCAGCATTTCGGCAAGTCGGCCGGCTATCTGTTCCGCGCCTCGCGCGGCGTCGATCATCGCGAGGTGCGGTCGAACCGGATCCGCAAGTCGGTCGGCGGCGAGCGCACCTATGGTGATGATCTGGTTAGCGATACCGATCTGCAGGATGCGTTCGAGAATATCATCGATATCGTCTGGAACAGTATCGAGAAATGCGAAGCGCGCGGACGGACGGTGACGCTCAAGGCGAAATATGCGGATTTCCGGCAGGTGACGCGGTCGCAGTCGGTGGATCATTATGTTGCGGACAAGGATGAGTTTGCCGGGATTGGCCGCGATCTGCTGGCCAGTATCATGCCGGTGGAGAATGGGGTGCGGTTGTTGGGCCTGACGCTGGGCAATCTGGAAGGCGCGGAGGAAGCGGAGAAGCCGGATGCCAGCGACGACCAGCCGGCGTTCGAATTTTAGCTTGGGTTGATGTGCTCCGCGCCTGACGCGGAGCCCTGCGCTGCGAAGAGGGCATTTGCCTTTCAGAGCTCCGCATCAAGTGCGGAGCACAGCGCTCTGTCTTATCGCTTGTGCTCTTGCCTCTCGGGGCTCCGCGTCGAGCGCGGAGCACAGTGGGGAAGATGGACTTGCCTCCCGGGGCTCCGCACTTGATGCGGAGCTCTGCGCTACAGCGTGCGCTCTTGCCGCCAGGGCTCCGCGTCAAGCGCGGAGCACAAGGCTCAGAAACTCATCTCGTCATAGATGCGGCTGACATCGCCATTCCATTCGCCGTGGTAGCGGTCGAGCAGTTGCGCAGCCGGGGACTTGCCCTTGGCGACCACTTCGCGCAGCGGATCGAGGAAACCGCTTTCATTGTCGCCGCTGGTGTTGAGGCGGTTGCGGGCGGTGAGGCCGGCGGAGGATATGTCGAGGATTTCCCTGGCCAGATCGTTGAGCTTGCCGCTGCGGGGCAGCGGGGTGTCGAGGCCGTGCTCGGGTACCGCGTTGCGCAGGGCTTCGCGTTCTTCCATGGTCCAGTGCTTGACCCGGTCCCAGGCGGCGTCGAGTGCGGTCTGGTCGTAGAGCAGGCCGACCCAGAAAGCGGGCAGGGCGCAGATCCGGTTCCACGGGCCGCCGTCGGCACCGCGCATTTCGAGGAAGCTTTTCAGGCGCACTTCCGGGAAAGCGGTGGAGAGATGGTCGGTCCAGTCTGACATGGTCGGCTTCTCGCCCGGCAGCACCGAGAGATTGCCTTTCAGGAAATCGCGGAAGCTGAGGCCGGCGGCGTCGATATATTTGCCGTCGCGGAAGACGAAATACATTGGCACGTCGAGCATATATTCGGCGTAGCGTTCATAGCCGAAGCCGTCCTCGAACACGAACGGCAGCATGCCGGTGCGGTGCGGATCGGTGTCCGACCAGATATGGCTGCGGAAGCTCTGGTATCCGTTGGGCTTGCCTTCGGTGAACGGTGAATTGGCGAACAGGGCGGTGGCGAGCGGCTGCAGCGCCAGGCCGACGCGGAATTTCTGCGCCATATCGGCTTCGCTGGCATAGTCGAGATTGACCTGGATGGTGCAGGTGCGCAGCATCATGTCGAGGCCGAGATTGCCGACGCGCGGCATATGGTTCAGCATGATCTTGTAGCGGCCCTTGGGCATGATCGGCAATTCGGCGCGGGTCTTGTCCGGCCACATGCCCATGCCGAGGAAGCCCTTGCCGGTTTTTTGGCCGATTGCCTTCACCTGCTGCAAATGGCGGCCGGTTTCGTTGCAGGTTTCGTGCAGATTTTCGAGCGGCGCGCCGGAAAGCTCCAACTGGCCAGCGGGTTCCAGGCTGATCGCGCCGTCGCTGCCGGACATGGCGATGACCTTGCCGCCTTCTTCCACCGGCTCCCATCCGAATTCGCGCATCGCGAGCAGCAGATCTTTTATGCCGCCGGGCTCGTCATAGCTCGGGGCATGGTGATCGGTGGTGCAATAGACAAATTTCTCGTGCTCGGTACCGATCCGCCAGCGATCCTTCGGCTTCTCGCCGCCCGCCATTGGCTCGACCAGTTGGGCGATATTCTCGATCACAGGATCGTTGCTGTCTGAAACCTGTCTGGTGCTCATGATTCGCCCTTAGAAAATGCGCAGCGGCTGGGCCACTGAAAAAAAGCTGCCGCGCTGATAGCATTTGTTGCTTGTCATAGCAGCCAGCTGACCGCGGCAAAACCGCCGACGAACAGGATACCGACAGCGGTGGTGGCGAGCGCGAAATTCTTGTCTATCCAGTCCTTCATTGGTGGTCCGAAATAGCGGAGCAGCGCGGCGACGAGAAAGAAGCGCGCCGAGCGGGAGAGGATCGCCGCGCCGACCAGGATATGGAGCGGCATGGCGGTGCTGCCGGCGGCGATGGTGATGACCTTGAACGGCAGCGGCGTGAAGCCGGCGAGAAAGACCACGACCCAGCCCTGGTCGTTGAAATTCTGGGCAAAGACATCGAATTTGTCTGTGACTCCGTAAAATTCGAGGATCGGCATGCCCACCGTCTCGAAGACAAAATAGCCGATGGCATAGCCGAGCAGGGCGCCGAGCACCGAGGCGATGGTGCAGATCAGGGCATACCAGTAGGACTTTTCCGGCTTTGCCAGACACATGGGGGCCAGCATCACATCCGGGGGGATCGGGAAGAAACTGGATTCGGCAAAGCTGATTCCGGCGAGCCATTTGCCGGCTTGCGGATGGCCCGCCTTGTCGAGCATCCAGTTATAGAGGCGTTTGAGCATTTTTATTGGACCTCAGGCGCCGGGCGCAGGCATCCGCCTGCTTGGCTTTCCTCGCATAAGTTCGGGCGCGCGGTCGCGCTTGCCTCGCTTCGCTCGGTTTGATGAGAATGATACCGAGCGAAGCGAGGCAAGGCCGACTGGCCGCCGCGCCTTATTGGCGCGATAGCCAAGGGCGCGGATGCGCCCGCCCGGCGCTTGAGGTGAAAAGAAAATTCCATCTAGTGGCCCGGCGCGCCGGTGACTTCCTCGAGCAATTCCTGCGGGGTCTCCCGGCCATGGTCGGTGCCGGCGGCGCGGTTGCCTTTCGCCAGGGCGAAGACGACACCGGACAGCGCAAGCAGGCCGATGATATTGGGCAACGTCATCGCCGCGTTGGAGATATCTCCGAGACGCCAGACCAGCTCCAGCGGAGCAAAGGAGCCGAGGAAAATCACGAAGCACCATGTAATCCGCCACAGGAAGTGCAGCCGTTCTTCACCCTTCAGGCTAGAACTCGGCAGCAGGTCATAGAGATAGGTGATTGCCCGTTCGCCATAATAGCTCCAGGTGAGCAGTGTCGTGAACACGAACAGGATCAGCGCCACCGAAGCAATCAGGGTGCCGATCGGAATACCGAAAACCGGGAACGGGAAGGCCGCTGCATAAGCGCCGGAGGTCATGGCAAAGCCGCTCAAATCCGATTGCCAGGCATGCTTTACCACTTCGGTGGTTCCGTCGGTCAGCGTATGGGTAAAATCGCCGGCAACGGTTAGCATGACAAGCGCGGTCATCGTGCAGATGACGACCGTATCAATAAATGTGCCCATCATCGCAAAGCGGCCCTGCGCTGCGGGGTCATTGGTTTGTGCGACGGCGTGGGCGATTGGCGTTGAACCCTGTCCCGCCTCGTTGGAGAACAGGCCGCGGGCGACACCGGCGCGGATGGCCATGATGATCGCTGCGCCGAGGAAGCCGCCGCTGGCCGATTGCGCGTTGAAGGCGCCACCAAAAATGCGGCCAAAGGTTTCCGGCAGGTCGGGCAGGTTGATGATCAGCGCGATCAGCGCCATCAGCAGATAGGCACCGGCCATCCATGGCACGATGGTTTCGGCGACCCGGCCAATCGACTTGATACCGCCGATGATGACGATGAAGACTGCGACGGCTGCCACGGCGCCGCCGATCCATTCCTCGACGCCGAACAGTTCATTGGCGCTGTCGCCGAGGCTGTTGGCCTGAATGCCGTTGCCGGTGACCAGCGCGGAGAATAAGGTGCCGAGGCAGAAAAGGATCGCGAGCCAGGTCCATTTGGGGCCGAGGCCGATGGTGATATAGCTCATCGGTCCGCCGCGATAGGTGCCGTCTTCGGCCTGCTCGCGGAAACGCACGGCGAGCGAGCCTTCGGCAAAGGCCAGCGCCATGCCGAACAGGGCGGTCACCCACATCCAGAAGATCGCGCCGGGTCCGCCGAGGGTGATGGCGGTGGCGACGCCGGCAAGATTGCCGGTGCCGACCTGGCCCGACAGCGCGGTGGAGAGCGCGGCAAACGGCGATATTTCGCCTTTGCCTTCACTTGCTGATTTTTTGAACAGTCCAGCGAGAGCAGGGAACAGCCGCAGCAGCGGATAGCCGCGCAGACCGATCATGAAATAGACCCCGGCCCCGAGCAGAATCACAACCATCGGTGGTATCGGGAGTATCTCGGCGCCTCCCCAGGTGCCACCCCAGATGAAATCCGAAATATTGGTAACCGGCACAATCGCCGCCTCAAAACCCGAAACCGGTGCTGCACTCACAAAAATTCTCCCCGATGGCGCGGACGCGCAAAGTCTATGCTGGTCGGCAGGATTAGCAGGCGAGCGCTTTTTGGCAAATGCTTTTGCCAAATGGCGGGGAGCCCTTATGCTGGCCGGCAACCGGAATATCGGATGGAGTCTGAAAGATGCAAAGCCTGTGGGTGAAGAAGAATGATCTGGCGCAAACGCGGTGGCACGAGAGTGATGCGCCGGTTCTCGCAGACGGGCAGATTGTGCTGGCGGTCGAGAAATATGCGCTGACCGCGAATAATATTACCTATGCGGTGGTCGGCGACGGCTTCGGCTACTGGAATTTCTTTCCAACCGGTGATGATCAATGGGGCATTGTTCCGGTCTGGGGATTTGCCAAAGTGGTGGCTTCGGAACATGCCGACATTGCGGTCGGCGAGCGGGTCTATGGCTATTTGCCGATGGCCAGTCATTTGCTGGTCACGCCCGCCAATGTGCAGGATAGCGGCTTTGTCGATGGCGCGGCGCATCGGCAGGGGCTGGCGATCATCTACAATCAATATCACCGGCTGGGGACGGGCGAGGGCGCGCATGAGGCGGAGCGGGCAATCTTTCAGCCGCTGTTTACGACCAGTTTCCTGATCGAGCATTTCATGCGCTCCAACGACTGGTTCGGGGCGGAGGCGTTGCTGATGACCAGTGCATCCTCAAAAACTTCGCTCGGTTTGGCGATGGTCGCGAAAAATCTCAGTCCGGCGATCAAGCGCATCGGTTTGACGTCGGCGGGCAACAAGGCCTTTGTCGAGCAAAGCGGATTGTATGACGCGGTCGCGATTTATGATGATCTGAAGGCGGTTGATGCTGACCGGGCTACGGTCTCGGTCGATTTTGCCGGCAACGGGCAATTGCTGGCGGATATTCACGCGCGCTGGGGCGACAATCTCAAGTTCAGCTCGCTGGTTGGGGCGACCCATATCGAAGAGCGCGGCGGTGCTGGCGAGATGAAAGGGCCGAAGCCGGAACTGTTTTTTGCCCCGACGGCGGCCGAGAGCCTGAT
>PFJE01000047.1 GCA_002783865.1 Sphingomonadales bacterium CG_4_10_14_3_um_filter_58_15 | reverse complement strand
ATGGTTTACACTTTCTCCGGTGTGAATGGGTTTGTGGCTGGTTCGACGCGGTTCTCCTTGTTGTCGAAGAAGCCTAAATCATAATTGAGGAATGAGACCAGCCAAATCTGGTCTTCGACCTCGCGCAGGCCAAGGATTTGGCCGGCGAAGACGGTGCTCAGGTTGATTTTTCGTTTTCCGATGCAGATACGCCCGCAGCGTGTGACGCGCACGGTACGGTCATGGAACGGGTAGTCTGGTTCATCCGGCGGCGCGTAGACGCGGGCTGAGGGTGTATACAGATCGCCAGGATAGGCGCCGCCGAGTGCCTGGTGCGGGCGTTCGTTATTGTAAACCTCTTTGAACGTATCGAAGCGCTCCTGCTGCTGCAGGAAGTTGAAGGCGGCCGGCTTTGTGGCTTCTTTCTTGAGCGTCAGGTGCATGCGTTCATGACGTCCGTTCTGTTGCGGGCAGCCGGGCTTGATGCGTTCGACACGGATGCCTAGCCTCAGCCACCAGACCGAGAGTTTCGATAATCCGAACAGCGCATTGGCGCTGGCAAAAGGCGTCCCGTTATCGGTGCGGATCGCAGTTGGCAGGCCGAACTCCTTGAAAGTTCTCTCGAAAACAGCAAAAGCAAAGTCCGCTTTCGTCGATGATATGCCTTCGCAGGAAAGCAAATAGCGTGAGCGATAATCGGTGATCGTCAACGGATAGCAATATTGCCTGTTGCCGAGACGGAACTCGCCCTTGTAATCGGCGCACCACAGGGCGTTTACCTCGCTGGCGCTCCCCAGCGGCGTGCCTTGCGCCTTGTAGCGCCGACGCTTCTTGCGTGTCACCAGGCCATGACGGTCGAGCACGGCGTGAACGGTCGAGACTGCTGGCGGCTTGACAAGCGCAAACTCCCGCACCAGCTTATCGCGGATCTTGGGCGCGCCCCAGGAAGAATGCTCGCGCTTGATACCCAAAATGCAACGCTCGATCTGGTAGGGCAATCTGCCCGCCTGCCGGTAAGGTCGCCGGGAGCGATCGTTAAGCCCGTCCAGGCCGCAGTCCTTGTAGCGCTCGTAAATTTTGTAGCCGGTGACCCGCGAAATACCAAACTCGCGGCACAGCGGCGCCATCTTCTCGCCTTCGAGAAGCCGGGCAATGAATTTAAGACGTTCGTCCATAGGTCTACACTCTTTCCAAGGCATTCGGGACCTCCCAAATGCGAAATGTGTAAACCATGTGATCAGAATGACCTGTCAGCTATGTCTCAGGAAGGACATCAACATATTTTCGTTTCTGTGGTGTTCTCGATAACTGCAAAAATGAGTGCGCTCGACCGCGATCGTGAATTTGTCTCGGATATCATGCGATCTTGAATGATTGGGGTCATTGGAAGGCGCGGAGCCATTCGGATGCTAGCGCATGGCGGCCGCAACGACCGCATTGCAGTTCAAGGATTTTGGTTTTTGAATGAAAGCCTCGTCCTGTTTCTTGCTTGATCCAATTCCCAAAGCGCTACCGATCGACTTGGTCGCGACTTTGAGCACATCTCCCAGCGAAGGTTTTTCTGCATCCTCTGCCTTGCCAAGCCCGGCAACCGACACTTCGGGAGCGTTTAGCGTTCCCGAGATCTTGATGGGATCGACAATGTGCAATGCGCTTTTGCCCTTGGCCCCGCCCCGCAAGATCAGAGAGATTGATTCACCGTCCAGCTTTATCTGCCCTTCGCCGCGGCCAATCGATATTTCGGTATCGACGGCCAGCGGGGCAGGGGTCAACACACCATTGTTCGCTTTGAAGTTGGCCACCAGACAGCGTAGCGGCACGCGGGCTGTCGGATCATCGATGATTTTCCCCACGGCGCCGCTCAGATTTTGACCCAGAACATGCGCGACAGTGGCGCGGATGCTGCCACCGGACGCAACCATTGCCGCTTTGCCATTGGCTTTTTCCAGTGCCGCCCGGATGGTGTCGCCCGAACCGGACAATTTGATCCGTCCGCGCATATTGGCCGTTACGATGTCGCCGTTCCCGATCAGATCCTGAAGAGAAGCGCCTTGCAGCGTCAGGTCCGTCGATAGTTTCGGTGCGCCGCTGCGATGGTCGACTTGCACGCTACCGGTCATCTGTCCGCTTTTCAGACCGACGATGAGATTGGTTATTTTGATCACCCGGTGATCCATCGACAATTTGCCTTTCAGGCGGCGAAAAACCGTTTCTCTGCGCGACAGAAGACGATCGACGGTAAAGTCTATCTGGCCATCCGTTGCGCCCATTTTCGACAGATTGATCCGCGTGTTGGGAATGACCCGAGGGCCGATCTTCCGCGTCAGCGCGGCTGCTTTTGCCAAGCCTTCGTCATCCGCGAGATCGTCAAAATCCAGGGTCGCGGCGTTTATATCTGCGTCTATCTTCGTACGGCCATCGCGCTTGAGCACATCGGCCTTGCCGGTCAATTTCGAGCGCCCGATCGTGCCGCTCAGTTTTTGGACAAACCAGTCTTTCTGTTCGTGTCGGACATTGGCACGCAAATTGATCGGCTGGGTCCCGAACAAACCCGCTTCGATGACCTGATCGAGGTTTTTGAGCGTCGGCGCTTTGGCAGACAGCGATGCGGTGAAGCGGTCGGTGTTCAGAACCCCCTGCATTCTCCCTTTCGCTGAAAACTGCAAAGCCGGAGACTGCAGCGACATTTCAAAAGGATAGTCGGCTTCGGGGTCAATTCCGGCGATTGCGCCGCCGGTAAACACCAGGCTGGCTTTCTTTTTCATAAAGGTGCCGTTTGCCTCGGCACGTAGGCCGGTTTTGGAATTGACCGAGATCGGTCCTTCGACCGACAGCGCCCGTTTCTGATCGGTAAAGCTGAAGTGCGAATTGACGATATCGAGATCTGTTAAACCCGGGCCACGGTCATTCTTGTCCTTATCATCATCGGAGTCATCATCGTTCCAGTTGGCGCGACCGTCCTTGTTGCGGACCAGGGAAATGTCGAGCCCGTCGATCATCACCCGATCTGGCCTTGCGTTGCCCATGATGACATCCAGCACGCCAACGCGCGCCGATATCGATTTCAATGTCAGAAAATCGCCTTTCCCGGCCCATGCCGGTTGTGCGACGCGTACATTGTGAGCGGTGATTACCGGGGAGTAGGAGAAGACACTGTCTCTGGTGACAGCGCCTATTTCGACATCACGGTCTGCCGTCCCTCGCAATTCATTGCTAATCACCGTTCGTAGCAGGCTCGCGGGCACAGCGCCGAGGAACAATATCAGCAGGACAATAGTCCCGACGAACGTGGCAATTATATTGCGCGTCCGTCGGCGGGTAAACAGGGTAGGGCGCTCGGCCGTCTCGTTCATGGCTTAATGATGAGCCAATTTGTCAGCGCGCCGATGTTTCCCCAACGGGTCAATATTCCGTAATATGTTCGCTTTTCGCACCATGAAATTCCTATGCTGGACACTGATACTACCAGCTCACTATTTTGTACGGATTTATTTGACCTGTTCTGCGGGAGATAATCCCGCAATATTCCGATTACGATTTGCGGCAGAAAAGGTTGCCTATTGCAGGATAGTTTATACGAGCAGCGCCCGCCTGGTATCGGGACTGTCGGTTGCCGCCGTCCTCTCGCATCATGGTGAACTACCAAAAATCACTCGAGCCATTGTTAGCGCTTTCACCGGCAGTGGTCATTTTACCCGGGGTCTCGTGTCGGGTGCGCCGCCCACCGCCTGATACAGGCCGATTATCGCATTGATCTGATCGGCTTCCAGTTGCACGAGCGATAGTTCAACGCCGAGCAAGTTGCGCTGCGCATCCACTTGCTCGATATAGGGCGTATAGCCTGCCCGGTAACGGTTCCGCGCATGTCGCAGCGCGTCAGATACGGCGACGCGTTGTGCCTCGAGAGCGCGCTGCTGGTCGCCCAGGCGGGCCAGAACAGCCAACCGGTCTTCCACTTCCCGAAAGGCGTTGAGCAGGGTCGAGCGATAGGCAAAGGCAGCTTGGTCACGCCGCGCCGTTGCTGCATCAAACTGCCCCTGCAGCCGGCCGCCGTTGAATATGGGCGCGAGCAGGCTACCGCCGATCGACCATATCGAGATCGGGTCTGCCAACAGATCGGAGATTGCCGCCCCAGCCGAGGCGCTCAGGCCAAGGGTCGGCATGAATCGCGCCCGCGCGGCGCGCATCTGAGCGTTGGATGCCGCCAGTTGATATTCTGCTGCCGCGATATCGGGGCGCAGCCGCAGCAGCTGCGAGGGAACAACTTCGGGAGGTGGCGGTTGCTGCAATCCCGCGAGCGAGCCTCCCCGAACAATATCGTCCGGCATCTCGCCGGTCAGCACGGAAAGGGCATTCTCCTGTCGCGCGATTTGCGCCTCGATCTGTGGCACCAGTTGCGCCGTCGCCTGATATTCTGCCTGTGCCTGGCGCCATTCCAGCTGCGATGTATAGCCGACCTCCGCGCGATCACGCGCGAACTTGAGCGCCTGACGGCGCAGTTCCAGCGTGTCGCTCAACACCTTGCGGCGGGCATCCAGCGCCAACAAGGTTACATAGCCGCTCGCCGTTGCGGCGCTTACCGATAGCAACGCTGCTTCTCTGCTTGCCTCGCTTGCCGCGACTCCCGCTTGCGCGGCATCGACATTCGCCCGGTTTTTGCCAAACAGATCCACTTCATAGGATGCACGAAAGGCCGGTTCTGCGGCGAGCGAGCTCCGTCCCTGTCCAAAGGGTGACACTTCCCGTCGCGCACCGCCCGATACTCCGGCTTCGATCGTCGGCAACAAAAGCGAACGGGAAACCGCTTCCGTCGCGCGGGCTTCCTCAACCCGTGCAGCAGCCAGACGGATATCCGGATTATTTTCTCTCGCGCGCTCGACTAGCGTCACCATCTGGGAATCGCCGAATCTTGTCCACCAATCGTGCTCCAGCGAAGCCGCATTCGGCACCGCCGTCCGCCATTCAAGCGCCGGTTGGACGGCCATCGTCGCTGGAACGGGAGGCAGAGCAGGGGCGCAGCCGGCCAGTGCGATGGTAGCGGCCAGTGCGGCAGAAGTCAGGACGAAACGGATTGGACGAGTCATCGGATCACCGTCCTTTTTGCGTATGCACGGTAGCAACGACCGACATGCCCGGCCCCAGCCGCTTGACCAGCTCTTGATCAGGGTCAAATTTAATGCGGACGGCGATGCGTTGCGGAACCTTGACAAAATTGCCAGCGCCGGTATCCGGCTTGACCAGGCTGAACTCGCTACCTGCGGCTGGCGCGATGCTTAGCACCGTCCCGGTCAATTCCGCTCCGCCCAGCGCATCCACGGTCAACGTTGCCAGCTGGCCGACAGCCATCTTGGCGGTCTGGGTTTCCTTGAAATTGGCCGTCACCCACAGATCGTCCGGCACCAGATACATGAGCTGGGTGCCGCCGGAGACCAGCTGGCCGACGCGGGCTGAAATTTCGCTTAGTCGTCCGTCTCGCGGCGCCCGGATCCTGGTGCGGGACAGTTCGATTTCTGCCAGCTCGGTCGAGGCGTTCGCGCCCTCAACCTGCGCTTCAAGAGCGCCGCGCCCGACCTGGACCGACCGGACCTGCTCGGCTGCGATGGCGCGCTGTGCCTGTGCCTGCAGCACCACTGCCTCCGCCTGCTTTAGGGCAGCACGCGCCTGATCCCGTTCGCGGAGTGACACCGATCCTTCGCCGACCAGTTCTTCGATGCGCCGCATATCCGCTTGCGCCTTTTGCAAGCCGGCGCGGGCACTGGCGACAGCAGCGTCCTGAAGGCGCATCTGCGCTTCCCCTGAGCGCAGGCTCTGCTGACTGTTGGCGAGATTGGCGCGCTGGGCCGCGGTATTCGCCTTGCCCTGCTGGAGGCGCTGGCGATAGGGCGCGGGATCGATGGTGGCCAGCAATTGCCCTTTTTCTACGCGCTCAAAATCCTTTACCGGCACGTCGGTCAGGTAACCGGCAACCTGCGGGCTGATCACCGTCGTCATCCCGCGCACATAGGCATTGTTGGTCGTTTGATCGCCGCTGTTAAAGGGCGGCAGTCCCCAGGCAAACAGCGCCGTCAAAATGCCGGCCAGTATCACCAAAATGCCTATCGCCATCTTTTTGCGCGAGACGTCCGGCTTCCAGCCACCTGCCTCATCGCTGTTTGGCTCAAGGCTTCCGTCTGGAGTGGAAATATCTTCCATTTCGGGGTTCCCCGCACTCGATTGATCGGTATTCTTCTGCTGGTTCATTGTTTGCTCTTTGCGATCATCGTTTCCAGAAAAACCAGCTCTTTGCTGAGCGGATTGCGGCTACGAATGCGATTGATGGCCCAAGGCACCAGCACGGCCACAAACGCGATGGATGCCAGCGATCCGATCAGGAAAAACACATCGTTGAATGCCAATACTGCGGCCTCCCGCCCGACTTCCTGGGTGATGCGCGAAGCGGCAGCCTGTTGCTGCCGCACCGGGTCAGAAATTGTCGACGCAAAGCGGGCTGATATCTGGCCGATCTCGCTGGCGAGCTGGGGATTGGTTGCCGTGAGAGTGGTGCCGGCATCAATCAGATGGGTTTTGAGGCGAATGGTGTGGAAAGCGGAGAGCGCCGAGACACCGGCAATGCCGCCCAGTGTCTGCGATAGCGAAAAGACGGCAATGAAGCTGATCACATAGGCGGGACCCGCTGCCAGCGCGCGCAACATGCCCTCCATCATCACCGGCCCCATGGCGAAAACCGCCGCAAAGCCGATCGCCGCCTGCGTCCAGTAAAGGTCGCTGGGACGCGACATGATGCCGGTACGGGTATCTGCGAACGCAGCGATGGCGATGACCATTATGGCAAAAAGGATTGGCCGGGTCAGATCCTTTGGATCCAGTCGCAGCACCGACAGGATGCTGCCCGCGACGGTGGCCCCGGCAAGCACGAAATAATAGCCGGTCAATTGCTCATTGCCATAACCGAGCGCAGAGAAAAGCCCGCTGGCGCCAAAGCTTTGTTCGGCGACCAGCACACGTACCCCGGCGCCGGTGATCGCCAGTGTCAGAATCGCGCGGCTGGACAGCCAGCGGGTGTTGAGCATCGGGCTCTGCCGGTTCATTTCGATCAGCAAACAGCCACCCAGACACAGGATGGCGAGCGCCAGCGCTCCGCCGAGCCAGCTGGCGTCCCACCACTGGATACGGCCCTGAATCAGGAACGCCAGCAGCGCCGCCACGCCAACCATGAACAGGAAGATGCTGGGCAGATCGAGCTTCTCGAATGTCTTCACCCGAAAGCCGCTGGGCAGGCGCAGCAGATAGACCGCGCCCAGCGCGATCAAGGACAGGCCGAACTGCAACTGGAAGGCACGGCTGATATTGCCGTCGACCAGCAAATAAGGCGAAATGGCGCGCGCTAACGGAAAAGCGGTCTGCACGAGACCGATACCCAGAACCAGCGCGCCGATCCGGGCCGATGCCGGCAGCCCCTGCATCAGATAATAGATCGACAGCGCCGAAAGGCCGCTGGCGGCGATCCCGGCGACCGCTCGCGCGCCAATCTCCGGATAGTAGCCGAGTTCCAGCAATTGCACGAAATTGGCCGCCAGCAGACCGATCATTGCGTAGCGGACAAAGGTCTGGATGCCGAATTCCTGACGGACGCGAAACAGCAACATGCTCATGCAGGCATAGGTCGAATAGAAGGCGACGCTGATCCATCCAGCCTGAACCGGAGTCAGACCCATCTCTCCCTGCAGCGCGGCGGTGTTGGCCAACAGGAAGCCGTTCTGTGCGCCGCCGACGAGACCAAGAAAAAGACCGATCAGCAGATAGGCGGCTCTCCGGCGCGCGGGATGATCCGGGGTCGCCGGCGATCCCGGCAATATCGGCAATTCGTGCTGCTTGAATGCATAGCCCGCACTATCGTCGGTCAGGCCCGACTTGTCAGTCATCGGCAAGAACAGACTGCATCAGCAGGGCCTTGCCCGTCCATTCATCATCTTGCACCGCGTTGGCCAGCACCGCGGCGACGTCGCCCCGCGCCGCTTTAGCCTTGGGATCGACCTCATCGCCAAACCGCATATCCCGGTTGCCGTCCTCGTCGGTCAGGCTGACCGGCCGAATGATGGCATAGCTGAGGCCTGAGGCTTTCAAATGCTCGTCGGCATCGTGTTTGGCCTGAAGATAGTGCCCCAGTTCACTTTCGGGGTCCGGGTCTTCCGCGCCGACGCTACTCAGCATCACAAAACGCGAAATACCGGCTTCGGCGGCCAGGTCGATCAGCCGCTTGGCCCCGTCCCGGTCGACCTTGTCGGTCATCTCCGGGCCAGTCGAACCGCCGGATCCGGCGGCAAAGATCACCGCGTCACAGCCATCGCAGACCCCGCTTTGGAGATCGGTCAGGTCGCCGTGGCGCAACGTCACCTCGCTACCCAAAGAGCTGGTGTCCGAGGATTCGCGGACCAAGGCGATCGGCGAGTGACCTTGGGTTTGCAACTGTTCAACCAGCCGGAGCCCGGTTTTGCCGGTAGCACCGGCGATCAAAATATCCATATTTCGTTCCTTTCCTGTCGGGTTACAGCAAGCCGAGCAGCTTGCGCGCGGCTTCTGCCGAGGACGCCGGATTCTGCCCGGTCACCAGCTTGCCGTCGACGACGACAAACGAGGCCCAATCCTCGCCCTTGCGATATTCCCCGCCGTTCTTGACCAGCATGTCTTCGACCAGAAAAGGCACCACATCGGTCAGGCCAACGCCCTCTTCCTCGCTATTGGTAAAGCCGGTCACCGTCTTGCCGGACACCAGCGGCTTGCCGTCCGCATTCTTGGTGTGTTTGAAGACGGCTGGCGCATGGCACACTGCGCCGATGGGAAGATCCTTTGCGGCAAACGTCTCGATCAGAGCTCTGCTGTCGCTATCTTCCGCCAGATCCCAGAGCGGACCATGACCGCCCGGATAAAAGATCGCGTCAAAACCGTCTGCCGAAATGGCCGACAGAACAGCCGTATTGGCCAGGTCCTTCTGTGCCGCTTCATCAGACTTGAACCGCTTGGTGTCATCTGTCTGGGCGTCGTCAGTGTCGCTCGAGGGGTCGAGCGGCGGCTGCCCACCCTTTGGCGAAGCCAGCGTGATATCCGCGCCCGCGTCCTTGAACACATAATAAGGCGCGGCAAATTCCTCGAGCCAAAAGCCGGTCTTCTTGCCGGTGTCGCCGAGCTGGTCATGTGATGTCAGAACCATTAAGATTTTCATGATTTTCGCCTTTTCATTTTTTCGATTATTCTTCGTCCCACCAACTCTGAGTTAGCGGCCCGGTGGGATGGTCTGTCCACCAGGTCATGCCAATAGGGGGTCAACACTTTGCTTGGTTTCGACTCGATCTTTCAAGAATATGCTCCGTCAGAATAGGTCAGTTCGTAGCTGTGACTATAAATTTCGAACACAATGCCGAACGGGTCCTCGACATAGCACATCCGATCGGGTTTCTCGCCTGGGAAATATTCGCGAACCGGTATCGGTGGTCAATCAGATCAGCCAGATCCTGTCGCCCGTGGCGTATGGAATTGGCGATACTATATTACCGCGAAGCGGCGTGTACTGCAATCCGGGCCAAGACAAACAGCAGGTCGCGCCGCGCAGTAGACCGGAGTTGCTCCGCGCAATCGTCTAACCCTTCCACAACACCCGATAGAGATCGAAGCGCCGATCTTTCAAATTCTGTACGGCGCCCGATTGCCGGCTGGTCAGCAGGCTGGTCATCGACAGATCGGCCAGCGCAATGGTCTCGGTGTTGGGCGCGGTGTCCGCTGCCACACCATCCCGTGCGAAGGGGAAGTCGGAGGGCGTCAGAATTGCGCTTTCGGCATAGTGGATGTCCATATTCTCGACGTTCGGTAAATTGCCGACCACGCCCGACATCACGACATAACACTGGTTCTCCACCGCTCGCGCCTGGCAGCAGTAACGCACGCGCAAATAGCCGCGGCGTTCGTCCGTGCAAAAGGGCACGAACAGGATCATCGCGCCCTGATCGACCAGATGACGCGCCATTTCCGGAAATTCGCTGTCATAACAGATCATCACGCCGATCGGCCCGCAATCGGTCGGAATGGCTTCTGCGCCATATCCACCCTTGATATTCCACCAGCGCACTTCGCTGGGGGTGGGGTGCAGCTTGTCCTGCGTATAGACCGCGCCATTGCGCAGAAACACATAGGATATGTTGCGAATATCGCCATTTTCCATGCGCGTCGGATGCGAGCCGCCGATGATGTTTATATGATAGGAAACCGCCAGCTTCTCCATCACTTCCTTGAACCGGTCGGTATATTCCGCGATCTTCTCGATCGCCTGCGCCGGATCCAGCTTCTCGCCTTCCAGAGACAGCAATTGCAGCGTGAACAATTCCGGGAAGGTCACAAAGTCCGCGCCATAGTCGGCGGCAACATCGACAAAATATTCGACCTGCTCTTCAAACTCCAGCTGCGATGCAATTTTGCGCATTTGAAATTGCACCGTTGCCACGCGAACCGATTGCGGCAAGCGGTCGTGCGGCGTTTGGGTGACAAGCTTGGCATCCGCGGCCAGCGGATTTTCCCAGAACATATGCACCGCATGGCCGCCGGACGGCGTGTCGCTCGGCATATAGTCTTTTAAAACGCCGATCGGTTCAAAGCCCTGATTGAGCTGAAAATTGATCACCGGATCCCGGAACTGCTTCTCGACTACCGCGGCCAGATAATCCGCCGGGTCGGGAAATTTGCGCTTGCGGCGCGCATAGCCTGGCATCCGCCCGCCAAAAATAATCCCTTTCAGGCCGAGGTGCTGGCACAGCTCCCGACGGACCTTGTAAAAGCGCAGGCCAATGCGCAGCCGCCGGTAATCCGGATCGACGCTGACTTCCATTCCGTAAAGAATTTGACCATTGGGATCGTGCCGGGCGGCAAAACCGCCGCCGGTAATTTCAGACCAACTGTGCGCCCTGCGCGCGGTTTTCTCGGAAATCTGGAAGGTTGCGCAATGACCGACAATCTTGCCTTCATATTCCGCGACCAGCTGGCCTTCGGCAAAATTGTTGATCTGGCCACGAACTTCCTCGGTCGAGTAGTTTTCTCCTTTTCCATACACCTTGCGGGACAGGGTGGAGATTTTTCTGGCGTCTTCCAGTTCCGCCATGCGGATGATGAGCTTTGGTTTTTCTGCGGTCATCCGCGCCCATTAGCGGGGTTTCATTCGCTGTAAAAGATTTGTTGTGAGAAAGCGCCCGATCGCCCGGTCTTTTTGAAAATCGGCGTCGTCAGAAGCCTTGGACCGATCCCCCATCCACCTGAATTGCCGTTCCGGTAATATAGCTTGCTGCATCGGATCCGAGGAACACCGCCAGATTGGCGATTTCCTCGGGCTGGCCGATCCGCTGCATCGGGATTTGCGCGGCGAGCGCAGCGGCAATCTCTTCGATGCTCTTGCCCGAAGCGGCAGATTGCTGCTCCAGGATTTGGGCGACGCGATCGGTTTGGGTAAATCCCGGGCATACCGTGTTCACCAGCACATTATCGGCCGCCACCTGATTGGCGAGCGTTTTTGCCCAGCCCAATACCGCCATCCGGATACTGTTGGACAGGGTCAGGCCCGGCACCGGCTGTTTCACCCCGGACGATGAAATATTGATGATCCGGCCCCATTTCTGGGCGCGCATGTGCGGAAGCACCAGACGCGTGGCACGCACAACGGACATTAGAGTCAGTTCTACGGCCTTTTCCCAGTCGTCATCAGCCAGATCTGCAAACAGCCCCGGTGGCGGTCCGCCGGCGTTGTTCACCAATATATCGATACCGCCAAATTTTTCGGTCGCTGCATTGACGACCCGTTTGATATCGGCTGATTGCGAAACATCCCCGACCAGTGCCAAACAACCCGGCATTTGCGCTGCAGCGGCATCGAGCTTGTCCTGCGACCTGCTGCAAATTGCCACTTTGGCGCCGCAGGCATGAAATCCCAACGCGGTCGCCAGTCCGATGCCCTTGCTGCCAGCCGTGACCAGCACAGCCCTGTTTTTCAGATTTAGTTCCATGGGCCGATATCTGGCCGAACGAAGCGCAGATGTATAGTGGAAATGAAGTTCGCCATTCAGCCGGGCGGGGCGGAGATGATGACGACGGGTTCAAAAAGCCTCCGCGCTCCCTCAGAATAGTAACGCTAGTTCACTGTGATCCAGTCTTGCAGAGATGCCTTCAAATTATCAACCATGACCGGCTTGGCAATATGACCCTGCATCCCGGATTGGAGGCACTGCGCGATGTCCTCGGGATAGGCGTTTGCGGTTATGGCCAATATTGGCAACTGCTCTTTGGAATATCCTTTCGAGCGAATAGCTTGTGTCGCTTCATATCCGTCCATGACGGGCATTTGAACATCCATAAGCACCAGATCGAACGGGATGCTCTCTCGGTCGGCCGCTTCAACCTTCTCAACGGCGTCGGCACCGTTTACCGCCAGAACGGTGTGATAACCGAGCTTCTTGATCATCTCCGCAATCAGAATCTGATTGATGTCATGGTCTTCGGCCAGCAAGATTTTGCCATTGGACGCTTGTGCATCAGACTTGCCGACCGTGTGGCTTACACCCGCAACCAGTTGTTCATCGGCTGGCGGTGTGTTCCTCGCCACCCGCTGGTCCGGTCGTACCAAGACGGGAAATTGCAGATGAAAGGTGGTTCCATTCTCTTCCGTGCTGCACACCTCTATCGTGCCGCCCATGATCGACGCCAACTGTCTGCTGATCGTCAATCCCAAACCGCTCCCGCCGAAATTTCTGGTCGTATCGGGATCCGCCTGTTCAAACGGAGCAAAAATGGCCTCGAGCCGGTCTGACGGGATGCCGATTCCGGTATCTTCGACAAACACGTGCATGTTGGTTTCGTCGTTAACGGGAACGTCTGCTTCGACTGTGACCGTCACCGCGCCGGCCTTGGTGAACTTGACCGCGTTCCCCAGAAGATTGAGGATGATTTGACGCAAATGGCCGGCGTCCGCAAGAATATGGTCGGGCACATTGTCTTCAACATGCAGATTGAGGCGAAGTTGCTTTTGCTTGGCGATCGGTGCCATCAGTCCCACACAAGCATTGAACATTTGCCGCGTCGACATATGTTCTGCCGTGCAATTGGTCTGGCCAGCCTCGACCTTGGAAATATCCAGAATATTGTTGAGAAGTCGCATCATCGCGTTCCCGGAATCCAGTATCATCTTGGCATGATATTCCTGTTCCGAAGGCAGATCGCTGTCCAGCAACATCTGGGTAAACCCGAGAACACCGTTCATGGGCGTCCTTATCTCGTGGCTCATATTGGCGAGGAACCGCGACTTTGCATCGGCCGCTCTCTCGGCGCCCTCCCTGGCGGAAACCAGCTTTTCTTCCATCTGCTTTCGTTCGGTTACGTCCCTTATGCTGCCGACGATCCCGACAAAGCCGTCATCCTCATCGACCAGTCTGGAAAAGCTCAGTTCGACCTCTACTTGTGATCCGTTTTCATGACATATGGTGCCTTCAAAACGGGAGCGCTTGATCTCACCCGACTGGATCGGCTTGAGATGGGACTCCAGGATTTTGACTCCATCCATATCAAATATATTGATCACATCCTGTCCCAGGCTGTCCTGTATTGACCGTCCCGTCAGCTTGTTCCACGCAGGGTTCAAAAACTGCCATTGCAGATCTTCATTGGTCCGAAAGATGACCTCGCTCACATTTTCTAGCATGGAATCGCGGACTTCCCGGTGGATGCGCAGCGTCTGCCGAATTTTGGCCATTTCAGAGAGCATGGCCGAGGCTGGCATGCCTACGGCAAAGCAGCTCAACAGAAAAATCTGCATGATGAACAATTTTGCCGTCAGCGAAAGGTCGACCGCATAAAATGGACCGGTTTCAAGGGCCGCGCAAATGACGACCACCACCGCAATGAGTCCGATCGAAACGGAGGTGCCGGTTGTGCCCAGTCTGAACGCATTCAGCAGCACGAGCGGCGCCACCAGAAAGAATACCGGGAAACTGAGAAAACCGAAGATGATGATGGCGGAAGCCAGGGTGAAGGACTGGATTAGCAGCCAATCTCTGGCATTGGCACGAAAGTTCAAACGCTTGCTGTGGCCGCCGGGCTTTTGCATCGGTTTGATCAGATCAATCACCACCATCACGGCCGGACTGAGCAATAGCATGCCGAGACCATCTGTGGTGGTCCACTGCAGCCAGGACAGCAGAAACGACTGCCATGTTCCGACAGAATAAAGCACTCCGGCAAAAAGCCCCGAAGCCAAAGGTCCCACAAGACCGCCAACGAAACAGAATTTTCCCAGATCGGACGGCTTCTGCATGTCCGGTCGCGGAAGCCCAAGCCGGCGCATGAGCAGCCAGATCACGATTATTTCAAACTGATTGATCGCTGCGAGCGTGATTGCCCCGGTCGCCGCAGCGCCGGTCAGAAGATTCACGGCAATGTTCGCAGCGAACGCCGCCGAGAGATAGAAGGGTATGATATGTTTTTCTGATCTCAGGACTACGGCTACGAGAAACGCGTTGGCCAACCAGACAACCGCGATCCCGCCTTCATAGGCCGTCAGGCTGATGCCGCCCCAGGCCAGGGTACCAAAGATTGCCGACACCAGCAAAGTGGCGGCTCCATGCATCCAGCCTGTTTCTCGAGCTAGCTGAGCCATTTTGGACCACCACATGAATTTTCTATGTTCATAATCTTGTAAACGGACGAAACCGGTTTTTACTAAGCGGCGGCTGGTCGAAAGGTGATATCTTGCCGCCACACTGTCTCTGACGCTGGCGATGAATCCAGCGGATCGCTGACAATGCGGTCGATTGCCTGAGCAAATGGTACAGCAATATAAGTCACTTATCGTCTCCTGCATCGAGAGTGGTGAAGGCTCCAACCCAGTTTTCGACCGCCTTTTCGTCCGCCCGCGCGGACAGAAGTGAGCAGATTCCCCGATATGGAGCCTCTCGCCAATTCTGTCATTGCACGGCAAAAAAAACGGCTTCCCGCCATCACATCACGCCAGATAGTAACAATATTCAGTTAATATATATTACCCATTGGGCGTCCAACCACTGACGCCAGCGCTGGAAATTGTGCCGACTTGTCGGCCGTCGATAGCCACTGACCACGGGCAAAGCGCTCCCATCATCCCATCGAACGGTTTGCAAAAAGCCGCTTGCCTTATTGGTTGAATAGGCCAAAACTGCGCTTCATGTCGGAGGAAGTTGACGCATTGGGGACCGCTGTCGAAGGCGGTCTGATCGCCAAAGCATTGGAAGATGAAAGCTACGGAGCCGCACTTGGCAAGGGTGGAAATTGCCTCAATTGCGGCGCTATTGTCCCGGCCAGCTATTGCGGCAATTGCGGTCAGCCGCTGCACGTCCACCGGTCGATCGGCGCCTTGTGGCACGACATTCTCCACGGCGTGCTCCATTTCGAAGGCAAATTCTGGCGCACGCTGCCCTTGCTTGCCTGGCGACCGGGCGATCTCACCCGGCGCTATATCCACGGCGAGCGCGCCCGCTTCATTTCTCCGATGGCGCTTTTCCTGTTCTCGGTCTTCATGATGTTTGCGGTATTCTCCTTTTTGGGAGACCCTTTCTCAGCCGGCAATTCAGACGCGGTAGAAGAAAATGTCAGCAGCGGGATTATCACCGAAGCGAAGCAGCTCGATGGTCAGATCAAAGCCAAGACAGCGCAACTGCCGCAGGCGAAAGGGGAGAAAAAGGTCAAGCTGGAACGGGATATCCTGGATTTGCAAAAGGCCCGTAATGTGATGGCCACGATAGCCGGTCAGGAACCGCCTTATCCGTCCGTGAAGCTGAGCGATGATGACCCTAGTCTGATCAATCTGTCTCCGGTGGACTTGGACGGAGCCGAGGCCGGGGACACGGATAATTCCAAGGCGAGTAAATCTGATGGCAATGCCGATTTAAAAATCGGTTCCCCGGAAGCCGACCGATGGTTGCAGGGTGTCATAAAAAAAGTCACCGCCAATCCGGACCTTTTGCTCTACAAACTCAAGGCCAACGGCTATAAATTCGCCTGGTTGCTGATTCCAATCTCGTTGCCCTTCGTATGGCTGACGCTGATCGGTCGGCGCGGTCATCATTTTTACGATCACGCGGTTTTTACAACCTATTCGATCAGCTTCATGTCACTGTTGTTCATCACTTGCGCTGTGTTGGCCGCGATCGGCGTTCCGACAAATCTGTGGGGACTGCTGCTGTTCCTATACCCGCCGTTTCACATGTATCGGCAGATGCGCCAAGCTTATGCAATGTCGCGCTTCGAAGCTCTGGTCCGCACATTCTTCCTATTGTTGTTCACCGTCATCAGCCTGTCTTTATTCTTCGTTATTTTGCTCGCTCTAGGCATTTTGGGATAAAATCATGACAATCAAAATCGATCGCCGCCAATTGATGGCGCTGGGAACATTCGGCCTTGGCGCGCTCAGCTTGCCGGCTTCGGCGGCGCTGCTTGGCGCAAAAGGCTTCACCCATGGCGTGGCCAGCGGCGAGCCGTCACAAGGTTCGGTGCTGTTGTGGACGCGCTATGTCGGCAATGGCGATGTCAAGCTCACCGCAGAAATATCCGCGAACGCCGACTTTTCCCGTGCCAAAATTGCAGGAGAGGTCGAGGCGCTGGCCGATCGGGACCATATCGCGAAGATCACGGCTCACGGCCTCGACCCGAACGGATGGTATTTCTATCGCTTCATCGCCCCCGACGGATCGAAATCAGCGACAGGGCGGACCCGGACCCTGCCAGAGGGGCCAACCGCGCAATTCA
>PFJE01000143.1 GCA_002783865.1 Sphingomonadales bacterium CG_4_10_14_3_um_filter_58_15 | reverse complement strand
ACTAATAGTGGGCAGGGAAGTCAAGCATGGCATCAAGAGCCGATCAGGTCGCAGCCAATCTAAACCTGGCGAAATTTGGCGAAGCTACGGAACTGCGCAGACGCATCTGGTTTACGCTTGGCGCGCTGATCATTTTCCGTTTGCTGAGCTTTGTGCCGCTGCCGGGTGTCGACCCGGTCGTTCTGGCTGATCTGTACGATCAGACCCGTGGCGGTGTACTCGATATTTTCAATACATTTTCCGGCGGATCGCTCGAGCGGATGAGTTTGATTGCCCTGGGCGTCATGCCCTATATTACCGCATCGATCGTCGTCCAGCTCGCCGCTGCATTGTCACCAACTCTGGCCGCCGTCAAAAAAGAAGGCGAAGCGGGCCGCAAGAAACTCAATCAATATACCCGCTATGGCACGGTCGGCCTGACCGCTGTTCAGGGCTATTTCATCGCCGTTGGCCTTGAAAGCTTCGCGTCCCAGTCGGGGTTGCAGGCGGTCGTCGAGCCCGGCTACATGTTCCGCGTCGGCGCGGTTATCAGCCTGGTTGGCGGAACCCTCTTCCTGATGTGGCTGGGTGAACAGATCACCAGTCGCGGGATCGGCAATGGTATCTCGCTGATCATCATGGCCGGCATCGTCGCCCAGATGCCTACTTTTGTCGGCAACCTCATGGAAGGCAGCCGGACCGGTTCCATCAGCGCTCTTACGATTGTTGGTTTGATTGTGATGGTTGTCAGTCTGGTACTGTTCATCAGCTTTATGGAGCGCGCTCAGCGCCGTGTGCTGATCCAATATCCAAAGCGCGCCACACAAAATGGTGTGATGCAGGCGGATCGCAGCCATTTGCCGCTGAAAGTGAATACAGCAGGCGTTATCCCGCCGATCTTTGCCTCCTCGCTGTTGCTGATGCCGCTGACGGTAAGCCAGTTTGCGGGCAGCGCGACAGCCGGAGAAACCGCCTTTGGTGATTTTGTCATCATGCTCAATCAATATCTGGCGCACGGCCAGCCGCTTTACATGGCGCTTTATGCTGCTGGCATCATCTTCTTTTGTTTCTTCTACACGGCGGTTGTTTTCAATCCGGAAGAGACGGCTGAAAATCTGAAGAAGAATGGCGGCTTCGTCCCGGGCATCCGGCCAGGCAAGAACACCGCCGATTATCTTGATTATGTGCTTACCCGGATCACCGTGGTCGGCGCGGCCTATCTCGCTCTGGTCTGTGTGCTGCCGGAATATGTTATGGCACAAACAAACCTTCCGATTTTCTTTCTTGGCGGCACCAGCCTGTTGATCGTCGTCAATGTGACGATCGACACGGTGACCCAGATTCAGAGCCATCTGCTGGCGCTGCAATATGGCGATTTGCTCAAGAAAGCGAAGCTCAAGGGTGGACGGCGCAAGCGCTAACGTCCAAGCTCGCCAATTCGACGCTAGAATTTTTCCATCATCACGGGGGTAATCGTATGGACATCATCTTGTTGGGGCCGCCGGGCGCCGGGAAGGGGACTCAGGCGGGCCGTCTCGAAGATGAGCACGGCATGGTCCAGCTGTCGACGGGTGATATGCTCCGGGCGGCGGTGAAAGCCGGCACCGAAGTTGGTCTCAAGGCCAAGGCTTTGATGGACGCGGGCGAATTGGTCCCCGATGAGGTGGTCTCGGGCATTATCGGCGACAAGCTGGATGAGCTCGGTCCCGATCAGGGCGTCATCTTTGACGGCTATCCCCGGACAGCCGCGCAGGCCACTTCTCTGGACGAGATCCTGGCCGAACGAAACCGGGTCCTTTCTTATGTGATTGAGCTTGCCGTTGACGAAGACGCGCTGGTTGAGCGGATCACCGGCCGGTTCACTTGCGGCAAATGCGGCGCAGGCTATCACGATACATTCAAGCAGCCTGCTGTGGCTGGCGTCTGCGATGTGTGCGGATCTACCGAGTTCAAGCGGCGTCCGGATGATAATGAGGAGACCGTGCGCACAAGGATGCAGGAATATCGCGCCAAGACAGCGCCAATTCTTCCAATCTACGAGGCGCGCGGAATCGTGCGCAAAGTGGACGGCATGGGCAGCATGGCGGAGGTCAATGACGCTATTGAGGCGGTTCTGTCGCTCTGAACCAATTTAACAGGAGATACGCTCATGGCTAAGCTGACATTTCACGCAATTTTGGGAATGGCAGCGCTATGCAGCGTGACTGCTGCTCAGGCCGAAGTAACCAATACCGCAGACAATGGCTTTACCGTCCGGCATCAAACGGTGATTGCCGGTGACACGGAGGCGGTCTGGAAAGCGATGATTGCCCCGGCGCGCTATTGGAACGGTGATCACAGCTGGACCGGCAATGCGGAAAATTTCTATCTTGTGCCGCAGGCTGGTGGCTGTTTTTGCGAACTCATCCGGACCACGTCAGCGGATAATATAAAGGCGTCGGATGGCAGCGTGCAGCACATGCGCGTGATTTATGCCCATAACAACAAGATGCTCCGTCTGTCCGGTGCCTTGGGACCGCTCCAGAGCGAAGCGGTCGTCGGTACGCTGACCATGCAGCTCCAGCCGGAAGGCGAAAAGACGGTAGCTCGTTTTACCTACAAAGTGGGCGGCTATATGGAATTCCCGGTGGATCAGATCGCCCCGGCTGTAGATGGCGTGATCGGTGAGCAATTGGCTCGCCTATCTGCCCTGTTTGACGGACCGGGAGCGCCGGACGCCGATGGGCAAGGCGGTTCGTCTGATCCGGATGACAGCGACGAAAGCGGTGCCGCCGAAGAACCCGATCAGGGTTGATTCCCGCTCGCTCGCAACGCTTTACCAACGCCATTGAATGGTTCTATGAAGGCTTAATACCCGTTGCCGACTCGAGGAAGTTGACAGCGATAATCGGGTCGCGCTGATATACAATAATTGAGGGGTATATAATGGCCGTTTCCGATCATGTAGATTTTCCAACATTCATGGAAGGCGTCAAGAAGCGCAATCCGGGCCAACCTGAATTTGTTCAGGCGGTTCAAGAAGTTGCGATGGATATTTTTGATTTTATCGAAGATAAGGAAGCCTATCACAGCGCACAGATCTTGCGGCGCATCGCCGAACCCGACCGGGTGGTATCCTTCCGGGTTTGCTGGGAAGATGACAATCACTGCATTCGTGTGCAGCGCGGCTTCCGTATTCAGAATAATAACGCCATCGGCCCTTACAAGGGCGGCATTCGTTTCCACCCCAGCGTCACCGAAAGCGTGCTGAAATTTCTCGCCTTCGAGCAGACGTTCAAAAACGCGCTGACCGGACTGCCAATGGGCGGCGGCAAGGGCGGTGCGAACTTTAACCCCAAGGGCAAGTCCGATGCCGAAGTCATGCGCTTCTGCCAGTCATTCATGACCGAACTTTACCGTCATATCGGCCCGGACACGGATGTCCCTGCTGGTGACATCGGTGTGGGCGGGCGCGAGATCGGTTATATGTTTGGCCAGTACAAGCGGATTACCAATCGCTGGGAAGGCGTGCTGACCGGCAAAGGCCTCGAATATGGCGGCTCGCAGATGCGGCCCGAAGCCACCGGTTACGGCGCGGTCTATTTCATGGAGAATATGCTGAAGCATCGCAATGACGCCATTGCGGGCAAGACGGCGGTCATTTCCGGATCCGGCAATGTCGCCACCCATGCGGCCGAGCAGATTGTCAAACAGGGCGGCAAGGTATTGACGCTTTCCGACAGCGGCGGTTTCATTCACGATCCCGACGGTATCGATCAGGACAAGATCGACTGGGTCAAACATCATAAAACCCACACGCGGGGCCGGATCAGCGATTATACCGATCATTTCACCGGAGCATCCTATCATGAAGGCAAGCGCCCGTGGAGCGTGCCCTGTGACCTGGCATTGCCCTGCGCGACCCAGAATGAGCTGAACGAAGAAGAAGCCAAGGAACTGGTCAGCAATGGCGTGATAGCCGTGTCGGAAGGCGCGAACATGCCGACGACGCTGGAAGGGGTCCATGTCTTCCATGATGCCAAGATCATGTACGGTCCTGGCAAGGCTGCCAATGCTGGCGGCGTCGCCGTGTCCGGTCTCGAAATGAGCCAGAATGCGGAGCGGATCAGCTGGAACCATGAAAGGCTCGGCGAGATGCTGACCGATCTGATGGAAGGCATTCACGGCAAATGTGTCGAATATGGCGACCAGGGCGACGGCTATGTCGACTATGTGAAGGGCGCCAATATCGCGGGCTTCAAGAAAGTGGCCGATGCCATGCTGGCTTACGGTGTCGTCTAGATTATAATTATCTTGCGCAAGAAAGCGCCATCGGCCAGATCATTGGCCGATGGCGCAATCAAATATCCCGAAGGTTAAACCGCTCCCCAAGAAGCTCAAGGAGCCGTGCGAAATCGGGTGGTGCGAGCTTATTGACTTGCCCGAATTTGGCGTGAGTAACCTTCATGCCAAGGTCGATACAGGTGCAGCGACGTCGTCGCTCCACGCCACCCGGATCAAGCCGTTTGAAAAAGATGGCCAGCAATTTGTGCAATTTACGATCCCGATGGGATCCGGCACTCCCGACTATCATTGCGAAGCGCGGGTCTACGGCCAGCGCCGCATAAAAAGTAGCAATGGTGTCATGCAAACCCGTTATGTGATAGAGACAGTCATGAAACTAGGACCGCTCGAATGGGTAGGTCATATGACACTTGCCAATCGGCAGTCGATGAGATTTCCGGTCCTGATAGGGCGCCGGGCGCTAAAGCGGGGCTTTCTCGTCAACAGCGCCAAGCGCTGGATGCTGGGGCGGCACGAGGAAAGATAATTTATGAAAATCGCCATGCTTGCCCGTAATCCGAACCTCTATTCGCATAAACGCCTGGTAGAGGCTGCCGAGGATCGCGGACATACGCTCGACATATTGAATACTACCCGCTGCACCGTGAATATCGCCAGCCACCGACCAACGATCACCTATAATGGCGATACATTGGAAGGTTATGACGCGGTAATCCCGCGCATTGGCGCGTCGATCACCAACTATGGCACCGCGGTGGTGCGCCAATTTGAAATGGCCGGGGTCTGGCCGCTCAACGAGAGCGTTGCCATTGGCCGGAGCCGCGACAAGTTGCGGTCGATGCAGATATTTGCAAAATACGGACTGGGCCTGCCGCTTACCGCTTATGCCAACGATCCCAAGCAGGCGGAAGAGATCATCCGGGCAGTCAATGGGCCGCCGGTGGTCATCAAGCTTCTGGAAGGCACCCAGGGTATTGGCGTGGTTCTCGCCGAGACCATGTCGAGCGCCAAGTCCGTGATTGAGGCCTTTCGCGGTGCCAATGTGAATATTTTGGTTCAGGAATTCATCAAGGAAGCTGGCGGCACCGATATCCGGGCGCTGGTTGTGGGTGGCAAGGTGGTTGCCGCGATGAAGCGCACCGGCGCAGCGGACGACTTCCGCTCCAACCTGCATCGCGGCGGCAGCGCCCAGATCGTAAAAATCACGCCGGAAGAGCGTTCCACCGCCTTGCGCGCCGCGAAGCATATGGGGCTGAACGTATGCGGCGTCGACATGCTGCGATCCAATCATGGTCCGGTGATCATGGAGGTGAACAGTTCGCCGGGCCTCGAAGGCATCGAAAATGCCACCGGCAAGGATGTCGCTGGCCAGATCATCGAATTTATCGAGAAAAATGCCCAGCCCGGCAAGACGAAGACGCGCGGCAAGGGGTGATGATCGGGCCCGAATCTCCGGGTTACTGCGGAGGCAAATAGGACGGTCGGCGAAACCTTGCCTTGCGTCTGTGTGCCGATCGTCGGAGCTTGACTTGATTTGGATGGGGGCAGTTCGATTGCGGGACTCCGTTCCCGTGCACGGTCCCTAAATCACCTCATCCTCGTCCAGCAGCTGATTGCTGGTAATCGCATCCTCGATTTTTCCCAGCCGATCTCCCACGGTATCGAATACCCTCACTTCCGCGATGTGGAGCAGAGCGTCGCCCTGATTGACGACCGGCAGGTTGCTGTGGCCGATTACAATCCCGTCAACAGGGGAGAGGATTGCATCTTCTCCGTCGCCAAAAATATCGCTGATGCAGGCAACGGTGTCGCCCTTGTGGACCTTGGTTCCAGAGGGCGAAATCAGCCGGCAAATGCCGCCCCGGCTAGAACGCAACCAGACCGTGCGGGTTGCCTGTGCGGGTGGTGCGCCGCGTTTGCCGAGGCGTTTGGTGTCGATCATCTCGAGCTTTTTCAGCACCCGCAAGATACCGTTGACCCCGGTCAACACCGAAAATTCGTCAAACCGCAGCGCTTCACCGGCTTCCATCAACAGCATGTCGACGCCGGCTTCTCTGGCCAGCGCGCGCAGCGAACCGGGGCGCAATTCTGCTTCTATGACAACCGGCGGCCCAAATTCCAGAGCCAGCTCCTTGAGTTCCGGATTGCCCGATTCGATGCGGATCTGGGGGAGATTATAGCGGTGTTGCGCGGCGCTGTGAATATCGATGCCCAGGGAGCAATGATTGATGATCTCGGTCGAGAAGATATTGGCGAGTTGCGATGCCAGCGAGCCTTTTTCGGTTCCCGGAAAGGACCGGTTGAGATCGCGGCGGTCGGGCAGGTAGCGGCTGTGGGTGATAAAGCCGAACATATTGACCACAGGTACGAAGATCACGGTGCCGGACATGCGGGTCTGCTTCAGCTTCTTCATCACCCGCCGGATGATCTCGGTACCGATGATCTCATCGCCATGGATCGCCGCGCTGACAAAAATCGTCGGTCCGGTGCGCCTGCCGTGAAACACCCGCACCACCATATTGGCCTGCATCCCGGCGGAAAGGTCGCTGACCGGAATGGCAATATCGCCGATCTTGCCGGGCGCAACGGTTTGCCCGGCTATTTCGAACAGATCATTCTTGTTTCGATTGGTCATTGATTTCCCCCGCGTTCCAATCAACAAAGATGACGATTTTTGATAAAGCGCAAGGCAATTTGCAGACCGTCTAACGCACATATCCCAATATAAGTCCGCCAATCGCCAGCAGTCCCAGTGTTTTTAGCACGTTCCAGCGGAAGCTGAAAATAAGAACCATGGCGAAAAGCGATAGCGCCGCAGCGCGCCAGTCGAGACTTGTCCATTGCGGAATGTCAAAATGGAAGGGGCCGGCCTGCCATCGTTCTACCTCAACGAACAAGACGTGCAGCGCGAACCAAATCGTCAGATTCGCAATCACACCGACGACGGCGGCTGTTATCGCCGCCAGACCGCCAGTCAGCCATCGCGCGTTCTGGAGCCGTTCTATCCATGGAGCGATGGCAAAGATCCACAGGAAGCAGGGGGCGAAGGTGACCCAGGTGGTCACCAGCGCCCCCAAGATCCCCGCAATAATTGGCGAAAACGGTTCCGGTGTCCGGAATGACGCAAGAAAGCCGACGAACTGGGTGACCATGATCAGCGGACCCGGAGTGGTTTCCGCGAGCCCCAGTCCGTCAGCCATCTCACCCGGCTGCAACCAGCCATATCCGTTGACCGCTTCCTGCGCCATATAGGCGAGCACGGCATAGGCACCGCCAAAAGTCACCACGGCCAGCTGCGAGAAGAACTGGCCGATCTGCCAAAGCACATGGTCCTGGCCAAGGGTTAGCAGAATGAGCAGCATCGGCGCGGCCCAGATTGATCCCCATATTCCGATAGCAGCCCAGGTTTCGCGCCAAGGTCGTCGTGATGATAGCGTGGCGTTGTGATTGTCCGAGCCTAGCGCAAGCCATTTCGGATGAATGAAGGCTACCATTGTGCCAAGCAAACCCGCACCGAGAACGACCAGCGGGAAGGGCAGGGCGATCAGAAAGAGCGCGATAAATGCCGATACAGCGACCGCTTTCTTGAATGTGGTGTTCAGGGACCGGCGCGCGATGCGGAGCAGCGCCTGAAGGACAATCGCCAGAACCGCAGCCTTGATGCCAAGGAACAGCGCTTCAAACCACGCGAGGTTGGCGGCGAAAGCATAAAGTATCGAAAGAGCGAGCATGACCAGCGCGCCGGGCAGCACAAATAGCATGCCTGCCGCGATTCCGCCTCTCGTTCCGTGCAGCCGCCATCCCATCCAGGTCGCGAGTTGCTGTGCTTCGGGCCCGGGCAGCAGGTTGCAAAAGTTTAGCGCGCTGAGAAATTGATCTTCTCTGATCCAGGCGCGTTCCGCGACCAGTTCCCGGTGCATCAACGCGATCTGGCCTGCTGGCCCGCCAAAACTCAGAAAACCGATTTTCGTGTAGACGCTGATGGCTTCTCGGAAAGGTGGCGTTGCCGATTTTGTGTTCACCAGATAGTCCTTTGACCAGCGCTCCGAATACCGATACCATTAGCGGCAAGGAATGGGGGCGGTCTCCTGACCGTGCTGTTTAACCCGATTGATGATCAATACGCCGCATTGGTTTTGCGAACAACGTCGTTCTCGTCCAAATGGCGCATTCTTCCGCGCTTGACACCAGTGCCAACAGCACCTAAATACCCCTTATTCGAAACCGAATTGAACCGGCAGCGCCCTTTGTGGTGCGCGCTGGTTTTGTGCGTTTTGGGTGTGTTTTTAGCGACTTGGCTATGAGATAGGTCCGGCGAATCGGTACCTGTGGAGCATGGAGAAAAATATTGGCACGTATTGCTGGGGTAAATATCCCAACTAACAAGCGCGTAATCATTGCGCTTACCTACATTCACGGTATCGGACGCACCGCTGCGGCTGAAATTGTTGAAAAATTGAAGATTGATCCGGCCCGCCGGGTTCAGGACCTCACCGATCAGGAAATTTTGCACATTCGTGAAACGATTGATGCCGAACATACGGTTGAAGGTGATTTGCGGCGTGAAGTTGCAATGAACATCAAGCGTCTGATGGATCTGGCCTGCTATCGCGGCCTGCGTCACCGTAAAGGCCTGCCGGTTCGCGGACAGCGTACGCATACCAATGCGCGCACCCGCAAAGGCAAGCCCAAGGCGATTGCTGGCAAAAAGAAATAAGACTTGTCTTCGGATAAGTATCTTCAAGATATTAGGTAGGAATTGATCACATGGCACGCGAACCGCAGCGCATAAAGAAAAGTGCGCGCAAAAATATTTCGGCAGGCGTAGCACACGTCAACGCCACGTTTAACAATACGATGGTCACCATCACCGATGCCCAGGGCAATGCGATAAGCTGGTCCTCCGCTGGTATGATGGGTTTCAAGGGCTCCCGCAAGTCGACACCTTATGCTGCTCAGGTAGCAGCGGAAGACGCTGGCAAGAAAGCGGCTGACCATGGTGTGCGGACACTGGAAGTCGAAGTGAAAGGTCCCGGTTCCGGTCGTGAATCCGCCCTTCGTGCGCTTCAGGCTGTTGGCTTCACGATCACCTCGATCCGTGATGTGACACCCATTCCGCATAACGGTGTTCGCCCCTCGAAAAGGCGCCGCGTCTAAACTGCTCGAGTTTCCGGGACGGCCACTTGGCCGGTTCCAATTTTTAAAATTCAGAGCGGTGATGACGTCCACAGCCGCTCTTTGAACCACTAGGGGAAGTCCATGACTGTCAATATGAAGAACTGGCAAGAACTGAAGAAGCCCAACGTCCTCGACATCAAGCCCGGCGGTGATCCGAAGCGCAAGGCGACTTTCATCGCTGAACCTCTGGAACGCGGTTTTGGCCTGACCATGGGCAACGCGCTGCGCCGTGTGCTTCTGTCCTCGCTTCAGGGTGCGGCAGTGACCTCGATCAAGATCGAAAATGCCCTGCACGAATTTTCGTCGCTGCCAGGCGTTCGGGAAGATGTGACAGACATCGTTCTGAACATCAAGCAGATCGCTCTGAAAATGGAAAGCGAAGACGCCAAGCGTCTGCAGCTCTCCGCCACCGGCCCTGCGGAAGTCAAGGCTGGCGACATTGCGGTCTCCGGCGATATCGAAATCATGAACCCGGAACTGGTGATCTGCCATCTCGACGAAGGCGCTTCGCTCAACATGGAACTGACCGTCAATGTCGGCAAGGGCTATGTTCCTGCCGTCGCCAACCGTCCCGCCGACGCGCCGATTGGCTTGATTCCAATTGACTCGCTCTATTCGCCGGTCCGTCAGGTCTCGTACAAGGTCGACAACGCCCGCGTTGGACAGGAACTCGATTTTGACAAGCTGAACCTGACCATCGAAACCGATGGTACGGTTAGCCCGGAAGACGCGATTGCTTATGCTGCCCGCATTTTGCAGGACCAGTTGCAGCTTTTCGTACATTTCGAAGAAGCGCTGGAACAGGTGTCCTCGCCGATCGGCATGGCCGCTCAGCAGAGCCAGGCAGAAAGCGATGCCAACCAGCTCAACCGTTACCTGCTCAAGAAGGTCGACGAACTGGAACTCAGCGTCCGTTCCGCCAACTGCCTCAAGAACGACAATATCATCTATATTGGCGATCTCGTGCAGAAGACCGAAGCCGAAATGCTGCGCACCCCGAACTTCGGCCGCAAGTCCTTGAACGAAATCAAGGAAGTGCTGTCGAGCATGGGTCTGCGTCTGGGCATGGACATCCCTGGATGGCCGCCTGAAAATATCGAAGAAATGGCCAAGAAGCTTGAACAAGAGCTTTTGGGCTAATTGATTGACCGTTGGTGGTGAGCTTGTCGAACCACGTTTCTCCGATGAGAAGCGATCTTCGACAGGCTCATGACAAACGAATACGGGTAATGGGTTGCTCCTTAAGTCAACCTGCTGCGGGGTACCTGATACGGCCCCTTAACGAACGGAGTATAGAATATGCGTCATAGAATGAAGGGCCGCCGTATGCAGCGGTCCGGTGCCCACCGTCAGGCTCTGCTGAAGAACCTTGCTGCGGCCCTGATCAAGCACGAACAGATTTTGACCACTGTTCCGAAAGCCAAGGAATTGCGTCCGGTTGTTGAAAAACTGATCACGCTTGGCAAACGCGGTGGCTTATCCAACCGTCGTCTTGCCCATTCGCGTCTGATGGACGAGACTCAGGAAAAGAAACTTTTCGAGGTTCTCGCCGATCGCTACGCCGAACGCAGTGGCGGCTACACCCGCATCATCCGCGCCGGTTTCCGTGGCTCCGATGCCGCGCCGATGGCGATCATCGAACTGGTTGACCGGGATGTGGACGCGAAGGGTCAGGACAGCGGTCCGGATCAGAATGCTGAGGGTGAATACGAAGAGGCCTGAGCCGCTTCATTCTCATAACAGTTTCAATTGATAATAGAGGCCGTGAGCGATAAGCTTGCGGCCTCTTTTCTTTTTGCTGAGGTGTGCATGCGTAATCTGACCTTTTTGACATTGGCCGCGGGATTGGCCGTGAGTTCACCGGTGCACGCTGCACAGCATGAAAATAAGGAAACTTCGCTGACCTATCCGGAAACCAAGACCGTTGATGTGGTCGACGAGCAATTTGGCGAATATGTTGCCGATCCCTATCGCTGGCTTGAAAATGACGTGCGCGAAGATCCCGAGGTCGCGGAATGGGTCAGGGCGGAGAATGCGGTCACCAATGCCTATCTCGAAAAGCTGGACGAACGCGAAGCGCTGGCGAAATCGATGACAGAATTGTTCGATTATGACGATCTGGGCAATCCGGAAGAGGCCGGCGGCAAATATTTCTATGAACGCAAGAGCGGTGGTCAGAATCAGGCGGTGCTTTATGTCCGCGACGGCGCAGATGGCGAAGAACGGGCGCTGATTGACCCGGCTACCTGGTCGGACGACGGGGCTACAGCGCTGGCCGGCTGGAAAGCGTCCGGTGACGGCAGTCTGATCGCTTATGCGATTCAGGATGGCGGTTCCGACTGGCGCACGCTGAAGGTGCTTGATGTGGCGACCGGCGAAGTTCAATCGGACACGATCGAATGGGCCAAATTCACCGACCTGGCATGGTTGCCCAACAATGTCGGTTTTCTCTATTCCCGCTTTCCCGAGCCGGAAGAGGGCGCGGCCTTTCAGTCGTTGAACGCGGATCATGCCGTCTATTTGCACCTGATTGGCAATGAGCAGGCGAAGGACACCAAAGTCTATGCAACGCCGGAGCAGCCGGAGCTCAATCACAGTGCGCAATTGACCTCGGACAAGGAATGGGTGGTGATCACATCCTCCTCCGGTACCGATGACCGCTATGAAATCACGCTGATCAAGGTGGATGCACCCAAGCTGGAAACGCGCAAGCTGGTCAGCGGATTTGAAAATGACTGGCGGCTGATCGACGGTGTTGGCGAAACATTATATTTCATCACCAACAAGGATGCCCCGCGGTTGCGCGTGGTCAAAACCGACCTCAGCGCGGATGTCCCGGAATTCACCGAGCTGGTTGCGGAGAGCGACGCGGTGATTGATGGCGCGATGATTGTCGGCGACCGGCTGGTGATCAGCTATCTTGTCGATGCCAAAAGCCAGCTTTCCACATTCGATCTGGACGGCAAGGCGCTGGGCGCGCTCGACCTGCCCGGACCGGGCCAAGTGGGTAGCCTCAGCGGTTCGATCAAGAGCGATGAAGGTTTTTTCACCTTTCAAAGCTTCAACCGGCCCACCACGGTTTTCCGTTACGAGCCATCGTCGGAGCCGACAGTCTGGGCCGAACCGTCGCTTCCATTTGATCCTGCAGCGGTAGAAGTCACCCAGCGCTTTTACCAGAGCAAGGACGGCACCAGGATACCGATGTTTCTGGTGCACAAGAAGGGCCAGAATCTTTCCGACGGCGCGCCAACGTTGCTTTACGGTTATGGCGGGTTCAATATTTCCGTATTGCCGCAATATAAGCCGGCCTGGATGGCCTGGGTCGAAGCGGGCGGCGTGTTCGCCTCGGCCAACCTGCGCGGTGGCGGCGAATATGGCAAGTTATGGCATGACGCTGGCCGTTTGCAGAACAAGCAGAATGTCTTCGACGATTTTATCGCCGCTGGCGAATATCTGATCAGTCAGGGCATCACGCCGGCAGACGGTCTGGCAATTGAAGGCCGGTCGAATGGCGGGCTGTTGATCGGTGCTGTCATGAACCAGCGCCCTGATCTGTTTACCGCAGGCCATGCTGCGGTCGGGGTGATGGATATGTTGCGCTTTGACCGGTTCACCGCGGGCCGTTATTGGGTTGACGATTATGGTTATCCGAACAAGGAGCAGGACTTCAAGACGCTGCTTGGCTATTCGCCCTACCACAATATCAAGGACGGCGTGGACTATCCGGCCTTGATTGTTTCCACCGCTGATACCGATGACCGGGTGGTTCCTGGCCATAGCTTCAAATATACCGCAAGATTGCAGGCGCTGGACACGGGCGACGCCCCGCATCTGATCCGGATCGAGACCCGCGCTGGCCATGGCAGCGGCAAGCCGACGGACAAGCTGATTGAGGAATATTCCGAGATCTATGCCTTTTTGGCGCACGCGATCGGTCTCGCACCGGGGAATTAATCCCGCGCCAGCGGGAAAATAACCGCACCCGGCCAACTCGGTCGTTTATGGATTACGCCAGCGGTGGCGGAAAAGTCGCGGATAATCGTCGCTCCGACAGCCTTTGTTCATAAAAATAGATGTTTTTATGAACAAAGGCTGTCGAGTCAGTTCAGTCTCCACTCAAGCCCGGTTAGCTAGAAGGGCTTCGCAAGCTCGGGAAAATGGTTTCGGGCAGTGTGAAAGGAAAGTGGACATGAACAAGTTAAACAAAGCTCTTGTTGGAACCGCTGCTGCTGCTGCAATGGCCGTTTCTGCAACCCCCGCAATGGCCCGTGACGGCCATAATGGCGGACCGAGTGCTGGCGAAGTTATCGCCGGCGTAGCAATTATCGGTGCGATCGCAGCGATCGCGAGCTCCGGCAACAAGGATCGCGGATATCGCGATAATGATTATCGTGGTGACCGCTACGGCAACGACCGTTACGGAAATGATCGTTATTCGGAATCCCGTTTTGGCAATAGTTATCGCCAGATCGGCCAGCGCCAGGCAGTGAATCGCTGCGTACGGGCTGCTGAGAGCGGAGCCAGCAACTATGGCCGGGCGAACGTCACCGACATCCGCGATATTGACCGGACACGCTATGGCTATCGGGTCAAGGGCAGGATTCTGGTTGAACAGAATCGGGGGCGCTATCAGAGATCTCGCAACGCGGACAAGGGCAATTTCACCTGCTATATCGAAGGCAACCGGGTGAGCGATGTCCAGTTTAGCGGGCTCAACTATAGCCGCCGCTAATCGCGATGCCCGAATTTGAACAAACAATAATGGTTCAGCCTGGTGACAGGCTGGACCCACTACCATTCATGCCATTGCAGGTTTTCAGGAATGAAACCTGCGCTTGATAGGGGTATCTCGGATGACCAGAATGACCAGATTTTCGGCTCTAGCAGCTTCCACCGCATTGATATGTTCAGGAATTTCGCCAGCCATGGCGGCGCCAATCCATGGCGGAGCCGCTATTGCCACGCCGATTGATGTGAGCGTGCTCGGCTGGAATTCCGCCCGTGATACGGCACAAGGCTGGGGCGAATATCGCGGCTACCGGGGTTACCGTGGACATCGTCGCCACCGCGATGGGATCAGCGGCGGTGACGTTCTCGCTGGCATATTGGTGATCGGCGGGATTGCTGCCATTGCCAGCGCGGCGTCAAAAAACAATCGTGACCGGCGCTATGAAGATCGCGACTATCGCAATGAAAACGCGCGCTATGATGATCGGCGTGCCGACACGCGCGACAATGATAGATACGACAGAGGAACCGGTGATATGGAATCGGCGATCAATGTCTGTTCCAATGCCGCTGAACGGCAGGCTGGTCGGGATGCACGCGTATCCGCCATCGAATCGGTGGTCCGCGACGGCGCTGGCTGGCGAGTAGAAGGCGAATTGGCGAATAGCGCCGAGCGCAGCTTCCTCTGTGGTGCCAGCGATGGCCGGGTGGACTTCGTTCAGATCGGCGACGGCGAACTCGCCTTCGCCGACTAGGCCCCCATTTTAGACCGCGGTTCGGCCAAATTCCTGCCGGGTAACGGGGTGCGATGCGCTCAGGCCGCCGTCAACGGCAATCGCCTGTCCGTTGACATAGGATGAGCGATCGGAGGCGAGGAACAGAGCGACCTCTGCCATTTCCATCGGAGAGGCACCGCGGCGCAGCGGATTGAGATAGCCGAGCCGGTCTTCCTTGCCCTTTTCACGGGCCTTGTCATAAATGAATTGGGTCATGCCGGTTTCGGTAATCCCCGGACAGATGGCATTGCACCGGACATTGGACGTGGCGAACTGCTGCGAGGCGACCTTGACCAGATTGATCACGCCGGCCTTGGACGCCGAATAGGCCGGGCCGCCCGCGCCGGATCTTATCCCGGCGACGCTGGCGGTGCAGATGATCGATCCGCCATGCTTGCTTTCCGCAATCACCTTGCCGGCATATTTGCAGGCCAGAAACGGTCCGATCAGATTGACCCGCAGCACTTCCTGCCACTCGGCGACGCTGCTGTCGAAAATCCCCTCGAAGCCGCCACCGATACCGGCATTGGCAAAGAAGACATGCAGATCGCCAAAACGTTGTTCGGCGGCTTCCACCAGCATTTCAACATCGCCTTCCGATCCGGCATCCGCCTTGATCGCGATGATATTGCCTTCCGAACCTTTCGCCGTTTCCTCGACCGCATCGGTGACATCGCTGGCGATGACTTTGGCACCATGCTCGGCAAACAAAAGGGCCGCCGCGCGGCCAATCCCGCTGCCGGCGCCAGTGATGATCGCGACTTTGTCCTTGAGGTCCATATTACGCTCCTGCGCGTTTTGCGGCTTCCCAACCGGCTTGTGCCAAGGGGGTCACCCGATCCGACATTTCGGCGGCGGCGGCGCTGTTGGCCGTGCCGTCGGCAACCCGCTTTTGAATGCCCTGCAGAATAGCAGCAATGCGGAAAAGATTATAGGCCAGATACCAGTCCATCGGGGGCAGCTCGGCCATGCCGGATTTTTCGCAATAGCGG
>PFJE01000087.1 GCA_002783865.1 Sphingomonadales bacterium CG_4_10_14_3_um_filter_58_15 | reverse complement strand
GCGGACAGCATAGCGATATGCTCGAGGCTTGGCTGGCCCATGTCCCAGGTCTGAAAGTCGTAGCGGCCTCCAATCCGCAGGATGCCTATGGATTGCTCTATTCATCGATCATGGATGACAATCCGGTGATCTTCATCGAGAACACGCCCGGCTATTTCGTCAAGGGTCCGGCGCCGGCTGCCGATCACACCGTGCCGCTCGGCAAGGCGTCGATTCCGCGCGAAGGCACCGATATCACCCTGATCGGCTATGGCAGCGCGATCAGCCGATGCCATGCCGCCGCCGACAAGCTGGCAGAAGACGGCATTTCCTGCGAAATCGTCGACCTTCGGACGATCGCGCCGTTTGACGAGGAAACCGTGCTGAAAAGCGTCGCCAAGACCAAGGCGGCGGTCGTCGTCCACGAAGCGGTGCGCAGCTTTGGTACCGGCGCCGAAATTTCTTCACGGATCCATGAAGAGCTGTTTTCCGAGCTCCGGGCGCCGGTCGGTCGCGTCGGCTCGGGCTACGCACCGGTGCCGTTTTCACCCGCAATCGAGAAAGCCTGGATGTTCAGCCAGGATGATATCGAGCGCGAAGTTCACAAGATTTTGGGATAGAAGAAAAAATCATGGCAACAGAAATACGCATACCCAAATTGGGCTTCAGCATGGAATCCGGCATTCTCGCCGAATGGCTGGTGGAGGATGGTGCAGACGTCACCGCCGGTCAGGAAATCTACGCGCTGGAAAATGAAAAATCGACTCAGGAAGTCGAGTCCCCGGCAACCGGTAAACTGAAAATCATCGTGCAGGCCGACGGCGAAGAATATCCAGTCGGGGAATTGATCGGCACGATCGAATAGGCGGGTAACATCCATTCATTTAACCTACCAATATTGATAGGAATGTTTGGTTGACTACAAAACCAAACAACGCGACACACTACGAGCAATAAGGATAATAAAAGCGTCGTAAGGAGTGGAGCGGAATGGCCGAGAATTTTATCGCCGAGATTCCCGAGATTGGTCGGCAGCGATTTCGGGAAAATGTAGACAGCGTTACTATCACCAATCCCGCCGAAATTCGCCCTGCGGCCGAAGCGATGAACGAGATTGCACAGTCCTACGGCTTCCGGATCGCGGTATCGGCCGACATTTCATCCAAGGCGCATCTCGTCGATGCCGACGGCAATCTGCTCAACAAGGATGTGTTCGGCTGGGTCGCCGAAGGCGAACGCTGGTGGGAAGATACCCGACTGGCGCTCAGCTCTCCCCTGCCCAGGGCCTGCCGCTATGAAAGCGAACCGGTCTGGTGCAACGCCGACGGATTTCACGGCCACTGGCCAAACGAATATCTCGACAAGATCGACCTGAAGGACTTTTACGCCCAATCCATTACATCCAAATCCCATATTCTGATACCGGTCCATCTGCCATTCGGCCAGATCGCGGCGGTCAGTTTCTCGACGCTTGAACATGGCACAACCGATCTCACCGAGGCCTATCGCCTCTATTCCGACTTTTTCGGGATCGTCACCAGCCGGTTCGTCACCGGCTATGTGCTGGCGATGCGCGAGAAGCACCGGATGCCGGCGAATTGCGTCCTGTCGAAGCGCGAGGCCGAGTGCCTGCACTGGGCGGCGATCGGCAAGACCGACAAGGAGATCAGCATGATCCTGTCGCTCAGCCATGCCACGATCCGCTATCATGTCAATCGCGCCGGGCAGAAACTGAACAGCGTCAATCGCGGGCAGACAATATTCAAGGCCGGCCAATTGGGTTATCTGGGCGCGACCGACTAACCCACGATTGCGCGAATGAGCCCTATTTGCGCAAAATGGCGAAGACCGCGCACATCGTCATCAGCACCGTATCCCCGCAGACGATCCGTCCGCTGCAATAGGCGGTGCGCTTGCTGATCCTGTCGATCGTGGCATAGGCCTCGACCCAGTCGTCGAGTTTTGCCGCCGCCAGATAATTGGTGTTGAGGTTCATCGTCGCCACCGGCAGCGCAGGCTTCTCTGCGCGGTGCACCTGATAGCTGAGCGCAACATCTGCCAATGTCCCCAACACACCGCCGTGGGCGACCTTGATGTGGTTGATATGGCCGACGTTAATGCGGGTTGCAACGATGATGCAATCATCGCCTTGCCGTTCATAATAAGGCCCGGCCATATCCAGAAACGGACTCGAAAATTTCGCCCGTTCAAACCCCTCCGGAATATGGTCCGCCGCGTAAGCGCTCAACGTCAGGCAACCACTTTGCGTTTCGGACTTTTCGGTGCCTCTTCGGAATCCAGCCACAGGTTGAGCGTGTCATGGAAATGCCGCAGCTTCGATTCCTGATATTGGGCGAACAGGGATACGCCGTTCGGCTGGCTCTTCACGCCTTTTTGCATCGCCTTGTGGTTGAGATAATCCTGATTGAAAATCTTGTTCAGATAGCTGCCAAACTCGGTGGCCTGGGTATAGTCATCGTGCAGATCCAGGAACGTGCATTTCGCTGGCTCGGGCCGCTCGGCGCCTTCGGGCAGCGCGACCATGAACATGACCTCGTGCAAGGACTGCTCCGGATTATCGCCGTCGGGCCGGAACCGGTAGAAGATGGGGTTAAAATCCGCCCACGGACTGATGTTCGGAAAGACGCTGTAGAAAATCGCATCCACGAGATCGGCATCGCTGATCTCGTCGACCATGTCACCCCAAGCGGGGCGCATTTCCTCGCGCCGTGCCTGCGCGGCTTCATTCCGCAAGGCATGGGCCGAAACATCGGTATAGACCATCGGCATATTTTCATCCGCCTCGGCAATCTTGCCGCCGATCCAGTTGCACATATGCGGATCAGCGGACTTCAGATCACCCTCGATATAATTGGCCTCCATATCGAAAATCCCGCTCTTGCCGTTGGGCAGCGATACCTTGACGCGATTCTCTTCCAGTCGTTCAAACTTGTGCTTGCTGATCGGGTGAATGAAGCTCTGGAACGCTTTTTCATCGGGAAAGGCGGTCGGGTCGGGATTGACCAGATCGGTATGCGGACTGGGCTGGCCATGGGCGGACATCGCACGGGAGAAATTGTGCCAGACATCATATTTGCTGTTCGCATCGGCGAAGGCCGGCATCAGTTCCGGATGGGTGCCCACCACATGATAGGATTCCATGAACGCTTCCTGGGCAATTTTCCAGTTGCAGGGCAGCCGCTTGATCATGTGCGCAGCCTTGTACCGCCGCTCGAACGGAATCTGGAAATGCCGGTCGATGTCGCCGAGGAAATCTTCCAGTGGCTCACAATCGGGGTCCGGATTGATGAAGACAAACCCGCCCCATTCGCCAACACTGACTTCCTGCAAACTGTGGGTTTCTTCGCTAACCGAGGGGAAGTCCCAATGACAGGGCACTTCCTTCAATTTGCCATTGAGTTCCCAGGACCAGCCATGGAACGGGCAGCGCAGCGCCTTCTGGCCTTTTTTATGATTGTCGCAGATGGCCCGACCGCGGTGCATGCAACTGTTCGGGAAGGCCTTGATCTCGTCTTCGGATACGCGGACCACGAGAAAGGATAGCTCGGCAATATCGTAGACAAATGTGTCGCCGACATTTTTGATATCATCCTTGTGGCAAGCCATTTGCCAGACGCGCTTCCAGAGCCGCTCGACTTCGCGGTCATGCTCTTCCTTGGTCCAGTAGCGGCTGACCTCGACGGTCGTCACCCCCGGCTCCATCGGCGATTCTTCGAGGAACACCGCTGGCGGCGCGACTTTGTCGCCTTCCAGCAGCTCGGTATAGGAAATGCCGTTGGACCGATTATGTCCGGTTAACGTCTCGACCATTATCTTCTCCTGAAAACTGAATATTCTTCTTGCCTATAAACTAACGCAATGAAGCGGCTCTGCCACTAGTGAATCTGGCAGCACCACCTGTTGTTTTTGAGAGGATAGCCCGCAGCGATTACCTGTGTATCTTTCAATGCTATAGAGGGGGACGCGAATCCGCCCCGAAGGAGATATGCCACGTGAAGCTTTATTCCAGCCTTGGTCCCAACCCGCGTTTCGTACGCATGTTCATATTGGAAAAGGGCCTCGATATCGAGCGGGTGCATATCGACATATTGACGGCTGAGAACCGTCAGCCGGAATTTGCCGACAAGAATATTCTGGGCACGACGCCGGTGCTGCAGCTGGACGACGGTTTCATGCTCAGCGAGATCATGGCGATCGCCGAATATCTGGAAGAGACCCATCCCGAACCGCCATTGATCGGAACAACCGCTCTGGAGCGTGCCGAGGTGCGGATGTGGACACGGCGGATCGATCTGGAAATTGCTGTGCCGATGACCCTCGGCTTTCGTGGTGGTGCAGGTCGACCGATGTTCGAACCGCGGATGGATGTTGTCGGCCCGGAAGGCGCCGCCGATCTGTCGCGCATGTCGGACAATAAATGGAGATGGCTCGACGCCCAGCTCGAGGGCAAAGACTATATTTGC
>PFJE01000096.1 GCA_002783865.1 Sphingomonadales bacterium CG_4_10_14_3_um_filter_58_15 | reverse complement strand
TAATTACTATGCAGCCTGCGAGAACCTCGATATGGTCGCATGACTCAAATGAAACCGCCTCCGGAAAACCCGGGACGCTTCAGTTGGCGAGCAATCGCAAGACTTGATACATTATGTCACACTCGGCCAACTGATGGAAATTGTGCTACGGCAAGATAATTGGTCAGATTATTTTGAGCCTGTTTTCAGGGACCGGAATAAATTCCAGACCGATATCGGAGTCCTATTGACTGCTAGAAATCCGAATTCTCATTATCGTGAGGAAGATGCCGTTCGACTGATAGAAGCAGCATTAATTATAAATCGGCTCCAAAAGCAAATGCTGGACGATGGTAACTGGCAAATTGAATCTGCCAAAGATTACTAAGAACGATTGAGAAAAGCGAAAATTTTTCCAAAGCGTTCTGTATCAGCATCAATCGCGTTTCCCGCACCATATCTATTAAGAATTACGGTGGCGGTTTACTAAATCCACCATTCCCCTCTCCCTCAAGGGAGAGGGTTGTGCAGACTTGGCAGCTTGCTGCCTAGTCGGAGCTGGGTGAGGGTTTACCGGACCGCACTTCCACAGCATCCCACCTGCAGAACACCCTCATCCAACTGCGCCGAGCCGCCTTCGCCAAGGCTTCGGCGGCAAGGCTCCGTATCCTTCTCCCTCACGGGAGAAGGTGCAAAAACCGCTGTCCTACACCCCACCCAATCCGCTATTATCAACCCGCTCCGCGCCATGCGCGGGGCAGGCTCTTTGACAATCTGGATATGATAGCGGCGCTGGCGGCTGGGCGCATGGTTCTGCCGGACCGGTTTGGGCGGCAATCTGGAAGTTTACACTCGACTGCCGGTTGTTTTCCTACAAAGCCTGGATTTTTGCGGCCCGGGGGCAAAGGTTACAGAAAATAAAACCGGATGTTTGTGTAAACTTCTCGGCGCGACGCAGAAATGGTCAGGCTCGCACGAAGACACAAAGCCACAAAGCACAATCCCTTCGTGACTTCGTGTCTTCGTGCGAGTCCGATAAACCCGCTCCCAGCAAACGGGCATGTGAGAACCGTTCATTGGCCCGAACTTTGACGAACTTTGGAGCGCTGGCGCGTCGAAAAAGCCTACTCCCCGGCCTCCCGCGCAACCTCCCGCCAGCCAATATCGCGCCGACAAAAGCCCCCCTCGAAATCGATCTGGTCAACCGCCGCATAAGCCTTCGCCTGCGCTTCGGTAGCATTGGCGCCGAGCGCGGTAACATTGAGCACGCGGCCACCATTGGCGACCAACGCGCCATCGACCTCGGCAGTCCCGGCATGGAATATCTTCGCACCCTCGCGTTCGGCCCGGCCCAGATTCTGGATCTTGCCGCCTTTTTCGGGAGTCGCCGGATAGCCCTTCGCCGCCATCACCACGGTCAGCGCGGTCTCGGCGGAAAAGGCCGGGGCGCTGGTCTGGGCGAGGTCGCCGCGCGCGGTGCGCATCATCAGCTTTGCGAGATCATCCTCCAGCCGCATCATCAGCACCTGGCATTCCGGGTCACCGAAGCGGGCGTTATATTCGATCAGCTGCGGCCCGGTCTCGGTCAGCATCAGCCCGGCAAACAGCACACCGCTATAGGGCATGCCGTCGGCCGCCATCGCGGCAACAGTCGGCTTGATGATCTCGTCCATCACCCGCTGCTGCAATTCCTCGGTCAGCACCGGCGCCGGGCTATAGGCGCCCATGCCGCCGGTATTCGGCCCGATATCGCCGTCACCAACCCGCTTGTGGTCCTGCGCGGTACCGAACGGCACGACATTCACGCCATCGGTGATCGCAAAGAAACTGGCTTCCTCGCCGGTCAGAAATTCCTCGACTACCACGGCCGCACCGGCCTCGCCAAAGCTGCCGTCGAACATGTCGGTGATCGCGGCCTCGGCTTCGTCGCGGGTCTCGGCGATGATCACGCCCTTGCCGGCGGCCAGGCCATCGGCCTTGATCACCACCGGAATGGCAAAGCCGTCAAGCGCGGCCAGCGCATCCGCCGCACTGGTGGCGCGGACGTAGCCGGCGGTCGGAATATCGGCGCGGGCGCACAGGTCCTTGGTGAAGCCTTTCGATCCCTCCAGCTGTGCCGCCGCCTTGTCGGGACCGAAGACGAAAATCTCGGCGATGCGCAGGCTTTCCGCCAGCCCGTCGACCAGCGGCGCTTCCGGGCCAACGACGACCAGATCGATGTCCCGCTCGCCGCAGAACAGGATCACCGCGGCATGATCGGTGACGTCCAGTTCGACCAGCTCCGCGTGCTGGGCGATGCCGGGATTGCCGGGCGTCGCATAGAGTTTCTCGAGCGAAGGGGATTGCGCCAGCTTCCACGCCAAGGCATGTTCGCGGCCACCCGAACCGATCAACAGGATATTCATGGACGATTCCCTTTCACTGGACGCGAAGCTCCTAGCCGAGAGCGGGCAGGGTGACAACGCCCCGCCGCTCACCGTTTCGGAAATATCCGGCGCGCTCAAGCGGGTGGTCGAGGACCGCTTCGGCTATGTCCGGATCAGGGGCGAAATCTCCGGCTTCAAGCGCGCTGCGTCGGGCCATGTCTATCTGGCGCTGAAGGATGACAAGGCGGTGATCGACGGGGTGATGTGGAAGGGCAATGCCGGACGGCTGCCGTTCCAACCGGAGGACGGCATAGAGGTCGTCGTCTCCGGCAAGCTCACCACCTATCCCGGTCGCTCGAAATATCAGGTGGTGATCGACAAGATGGAACTGGCCGGCGAGGGCGCGCTGATGGCCCTGTTCGAGAAGCTCAAGGCCAAGCTGCTCGCTGAGGGCCTGTTCGACCAGGACCGCAAGAAATCCATTCCGTTCCTGCCAAAGACGATCGGCGTCGTCACGTCCCCCACTGGTTCAGTGATCCGCGATATCCTGCACCGGCTGGCGGACCGCTTCCCCAGCCATGTCATCGTCTGGCCGGTGCTGGTTCAGGGCGAAGGCGCAGCGAAGCAAATTGCCGCGGCGGTCAACGGCTTCTCGGCGATCCAGCCTGGCGGTCCGGTGCCGCGCCCCGATCTGGTGATCGTCGCACGCGGCGGCGGCTCGGTCGAGGATCTGTGGAGCTTCAACGAAGAGGAAGTGGTGAGGGCAGTAGCGGCTTGCACAATCCCGATCATCTCGGCGGTCGGCCATGAAACCGACACCACCTTGTGCGATTTCGCCGCCGATCTGCGCGCACCAACCCCGACCGCAGCGGCGGAAATGGCGGTGCCGGTGCGATCCGAATGGCTGATCTCGCTGGACGAGACAAAATCGCGCATGGCGAGGGCGGTGCAGCGCGGCCTTGCGACGGCACAGGAGCGGCTCGAGACGCAGCAACGGGTGATGCCGGCGCTCGCCGACCTGCTGCGGCCGCACCAGCAGCGAGTCGACGAGATTTCCGAGCGTATGAAATATGGCATGAGCCAGAATATCGGCCACGCCCGCAGCCGCTTCGCCAGCAGCGCCGGTGCGCTGCGCCCTTCGATCCTGAACCACCGGCTGACCCGGTCGCAGGAGCAGTTCCGGCGGCTTGACCTGCCGGTATCGCTGGTCCGGCGCCCGCTGGCCGAGGCGCAGCAGCGGCTGGACGCGTTGTGGCGGCTGGCGCAGCAGGTCTCTCCCGACGGCCCGCTGAAGCGCGGCTATGCCCGCGTCTCCACCACCGATGGCGCGCTGGTCGGCAGCCGCAAGGCGGCGGCCGCAGCCGGCAGCCTCAATCTGCACTTTGCCGACGGCACCATCGGCGCGCAGGTCACCGAATCCCGGACGATCGCGAAATCGTCCCCGAAAAGCCCGTCGAGCCGCAACAAAAAACCGGCGGATGACAGGCAGCAGGATTTATTCTAGGGAAATCTGCGATATATTGGCCCGGGTCAAGATTTCAGAACCCGGTAAATCGCAGGTAAAGACTTCAAGGAGTATGAACGTCCCATGTTAATGTCCAATCGCAACAAGGTGGCAAAGCTGCATTATATGCCGAACGGCTTCCGGCCCCTGTCCGCTGGCGACCATGTGCTGTGCGCGGTGACCGGCGAAGCCATCCCCTTGGATGAGCTCCGCTACTGGAGCGTCGAAAAGCAGGAGCCTTATGCCACGGCCCAGATTTCCGCTCGCGCCCATCTGCCCGAAAGCGAACAGTGATCGCAAAGCTCAAGATTAGTCTGGGCCTGCTAACCTTCGCGGCTGCCGCCATTCCGGCAGCCATCGTTTCTGCCGAAACCAATGACGCCGAACAATCCGCCTTCCGCGAGGCGCTAAAATTCGGCTTCACCGGCGAAGCGATCCAGGGCGGCGTGATGATCGGCGATGCGCCTGCGGGTACGCAAAGCCTGACCTTTGAGGACGAACCCATACCGCTAGATGAGGACGGCAAGTTCATCATCGCGTTCAACCGTGACGCCGGTCAGGCCGCGAATCTGGTGGCCACGCTCGACAATGGCCAGACGGTGCGCCAGTTCATCAATATTGCCCCGCGCAACTGGCAGATCGAGCATGTCAGCATCAACCGCCGGGCGACCACGCGCAGCGCGGCCTTCATGGCTCTGCGCGGGCCGGAACTCGAGCAAATCGGAGCCGCGCGCGCGGTTCACAGCGGCAGCAAGGGCTGGCGCCAGAATTTCATCTGGCCGGCAAAGGGCAGGATTTCCGGCCAGTTCGGCTCACAGCGCATCTACAATGGCGATCCCGGCAGCTATCACAGCGGCGTCGATATCGCGGCACCCGCCGGCACCTATTATGTCGCTCCCGCCGATGGCGTGGTGACGCTGGCCGCATCCAGCCCGTTCACGCTCGAGGGCAATCTTGTCATGATCGACCATGGCATGGGCCTCAACAGCGCCTTTCTGCATAGCTCCGAGATACTGGTGCACGAAGGCCAGCAAGTGAAGCGCGGCGAACCGATTGGCCGGATCGGCTCAACCGGCAGTGCCACCGGCCCGCACCTGCACTGGTCGATGAAATGGAACGACGCCCGGATCGACCCGATCCTGCTGACCGGGCCGATTGATTAGTTCCAGCTGCTATAGCACCCCTAGTCGACGATCCGTTTGACTTTGAATCCTCTGCCATCATTGACCTTGGCCATGAAGCTGCCCAACGCTGCGCGTTCAATGACGATGGCGTCGCCGGGCTTAGGCCGCCGCATGGTGCTGCGAGGGGGATCGGTCTGTTGCCACACCGCCCCGTCTTCGAGACGGATCACCCATTTGCCGCTTCGAATCGTCCCGGCGGACTTGATGATACCGTCGATCGCGTCGATTTGGCCGCCTTCGTCGCCATCCCCATCGAACAGCTTGATTCTCGGCAGGGTCAGTCCGAACAGACCCCGCCGCGCCTCGCGAACCTGTTCACGGTCGGCAATCACCACCTGGTTCGTTGATTGCGCGGTTTGCAGCGCACTGACCTTCTCATCATAGCAAGCCAGTCGGGCGACCGGCTCGACAATATCTTTGCAAGCCACCAATTCGGTATAAATAGCCGGAGGTGCTGTCAGCGCCTTTTCCCGATCAATTTCCTGCGCAACTGCCGGACTACCGAGGCCGACTGTTACTGCCACGGCTGCTGAAAGCGTACCGGTTGTGGACCATTTCGAACTGACCATTTCAGTTTTCCCTATCATTAAATTCCATCTGTCGGTTTGACATAAGCAATAGCGACATCCGAGGCAATTGATTGTTCTGCGAACCATCGCTGTGCGTCTGCAACCGAAATTTGTGTCTATCAGGGTTCCGATCTGCCCGGTTTCCGTGCCGTTGCGACTGTGACAAAATAGTTACAATCTCTACAAAATCTGCGGGGTTTGCTGAACAGAAGCTTTACAGCGCAGGTCCCGTGTTGCAATTGACCCTCAACTCGATGGTCGAATCCGTGCGTTTGGGGCGTGCAGATTGCCATCGGTCAACAACCGGGGATCGACCACAATGGTCTACCTCTCCAGAATAAGGGACTGGATTACATGAGAAAATATTCAAACCTAAAGGCATCTGTTGCACCCATGGTGCTCGGGCTCGCTATGGTTTCGACGCCTGCATTTGCGCAGGACCAAGACGTTCAGGAAGCAAGCACAGCATCTGAAAACGTAATCGTTGTTACGGGTTCGCGGATCAGCAACCCTAACCTGGAGCTTTCCAGCCCAGTTGGCGTTGTAACCTCCGAAGAACTGGAATTGCGTCAGACCAATACCGCTGAACAGTTCCTTCGTGAGCTGCCATCGGCAATTCCATCCACCGGTTCTGCTGTGAACAACGGCAACGGCGGTTCGTTCTTCGTCAACCTTCGCGGCATTGGCTCGGTTCGTAACCTGGTTCTACTCGACGGACGTCGTTTCGTCCCTGCTGACACAACCGGTCGCGTCGATCTTAACAACATTCCACTGGCGGTTATTGAGCGTACCGACGTTCTGACCGGTGGTGCAACGACCACTTATGGTGCGGATGCGATCTCCGGTGTTGTCAACTTCATCACCAAGCGCGATTTCGCTGGGATCGAAGCAAATGTTTCTGAGCAGATCACCGAGCAAGGTGACGGCAACGTTTTCCGTGCTGATCTGACCATCGGTGCGAATTTTGATGATGGCCGTGGTAACGTCGTATTGAGTGTTGGCTATCAGGATCAGGATGCTGTTCTTCAGGGCGACCGCTCCTTTGGTCAGGACAACGTCGGTTCGTTTACCGGCCAAGCTTCCGGTTCATCGGCTGCGATTCCTGCCAATATCGTCTTTAATGCCCTGACGGATCCTACCAGTGTTTGTAACCAGGCATTGTTTCCGGTGGCTGCAAATTGTCCTTTGGTCGTGGGAAGCGTAAATCCTGCGAATAACGGTCGGCGGTCTACTTTCAATGGCTTTGGATTTACCCCTAATATTGCCGCGCAGATCAATCAGTCGGGCACCGGGTTAGAATCTTCATTCAATCCAAATCCTTTTAACTTCAACCCTTTCAACTTGTATCAAACACCGTTTGAGCGCTTCAACATCTTCGGTTCGGCTCGTTATGAAATCAACGAAAATGTCGAGCTCTATTCACAGGCCGTATTCTCCAAGAATACCGTTGCTACCAAAATTGCTCCCGGTGGTTCGTTCTTCAACGTGTATCAGCTCAATCTGAACAACCCGAATATTCCTGAGGCAATCGCTCTGCGGTATGGTAATGGTCTGGGATTGTTTGGCGCAGCGTACACAGCTGCTCGCACAACACCATTCGGCCCAACGCTCGCTGACGGTTCGGCCAATCCCAATTACGTCACCTTTAGCAGTCAGGTCCGTCGTCGTACGATTGAAGCTGGGACGCGCGATTCGTCCTTCACATCGACATTGTTCAACCTTGTCGTAGGCGCCCGTGGCGCAATCACCGACAATATCAACTATGATATTTCGGGAACGTACGGCGAGAGCGAGCGGATCCAGCGTCAGAGCGGCTTCGCACGTTTTAACCGCTTGCAGAACTCCTTGCTGGCATTGCCAGATGGTTCTTGTGTATCTGGCAACGCTGATGGCTGTGCTCCAATCAATCTCTTTGGGACCGAGGGAAATCTCGGCTCGCAGGCAGCTATTGATTATGTGTTCAATCTGACACAGCAGGTTATCACTACCACATCCATAGCAACGGTAAATGGTTCGATAACCGGCGATCTCGGCTTCGGTCTTTCCGAAACCCCGATACAGTTTGCTGTAGGCGGCGAATATCGTTCGTTCACTGCAACTCGGCTGTCTGACGAAGCTTCGCAGACTCCGGGCGCGGTTGTTGGCGGCGGCGGCGCTGCTCCAGACATTAACGGTAGCTATGACGTGTATGATGCGTTTGGCGAACTCAGCATTCCGATTTTCGAAGGGGAAGCTTTTGCTGAAAGCCTGACCATCGATCTCGGCGCTCGTTATTCGGATTATTCGACCGCTGGTACCGAATTTACCTGGAAAGCAGGCGGTAGCTGGGAAGTCATTCCTGGCCTTACCTTCCGCGGTAACTACCAGCGTTCGTCGCGTGCGCCGAATATCGGTGAATTGTTTACGCCAGTTTCGACCGGCCTGAGCAACCTCGCCAATGATCCATGTCAGGGTCCGGTTGCACCAACCGGTGGTCTTCTGGCCGCTTGTTTGGCTCAGCTTCCTGCTGGGGTACCGGGCGCTGCTTCGATTAGCAACGGAACACTTGCAGCACCAGCCGCTGGTCAGATCAACATTACCACTGGTGGTAATGTCAATCTGGGAACGGAAATCGCAAAAACTTGGACGGTTGGCGTGGCATTCGAGCCAGAAGCAATCCCAGGCTTCGCGATCACTGTTGACTATTTCAACATCAAGATCACGGATGCGATCTCGGCGCCAACCCCTGGTGACGCGATTGCGGCTTGCTTCAACGCTCCGTCGGCAGCAAATCCTTTCTGTTCGCAGCAGTTTATCTCTCGTAACCCGTTCACGGGCGGCATCGATGGCGACCCTGCTTCGACCAAGGGTTTGATCCTGCAGCAGAGCAACTTGGGTAAGATCGGCACCGACGGTATCGATGTCAGCCTCCGGTACAATACCGAACTCAGCGATATGATCGGACTTGGACTGTCATTTGACGGAACCTGGACGAACAGCCAGACTTTCCAGGCTACTCCAACGAGTATCGATCGTGAATGCGTAGGCTTCTATTCGGTCAACTGTGCTTCGCCACAGTCCGAGTTCAGCTTCTCTCAGCGCACCTCGCTGACATTTGACCAGGATTACACCTTGTCATTGCGCTGGCGTTATCTGAGTGCAATCGAGCAGGAACCACTGGACATCGCCGAAAATGGTGCAGCCTTTATCGGCAATTCGCCATTGTTCGGTGACGTTGATTTCACCAAGATCCCGGCGGAAAGCTATTTCGATCTTTCCTTCCAATGGGATGTCAGTGAAAACGTATTGCTCACGCTGACAGCGCAGAACTTGTTCGATAACAAGCCAACGGTTGTTGGTTCGGACATCGGTTCGACTGCGTTCAACAGCGGTAACGTATATCCTTCGTCTTATGATGCTCTGGGTCGTCGTTACGGTGCGAGCGTTAAATTCTCTTTCTGATCCAACGATCAGACACGAAAAAAAAAGGGCGGGCCATTTGGTCCGCCCTTTTTTTGTTGTAAATTTGAATGTCAGCCGATTTTCTGTTAAAATAGTCTACTTATTGAGCAGCGGCATTTTGAAAGCTTCCGACTTGGTGCCGAATAGCCGCCGTGCTCAATCGCTAGAAGACGCAGAAATGGCATGATATCACATGCTCGGATGTGCGGATTTATTGACGGACCATGCGCCTGCTAGTTTTCTGCTAAAGCGCTATTTGAATGTCCGGCACCGTAATATCCTTCTTCGTTTTCAGTCTGAAAATAATGGCAAGTGCTAGCTTGGAGTAGTTATGAAAAATGTTTCTCAAACCCTAATCGTCGGCCTGTTCACCGCTACGATCGTATTAACAGCGCCATCCGTTCACGCCGCTGATTCGGACAAGAGCGAGACCAAGTCAGAAAAACCTGAGAGAATTACGGACCGCCGTCATCCCGACTATGTTCGCTGTCGCTTGGAGCCCATTATCGGATCTTTGGCGAAAAAACGGCGAGTGTGTATGACAAATCAGCAATGGGCGGCTCATATACAGGAAGGAAACAGGCGGGCGAATCAGTTTGTTTCTGACATGGACGGCGGTATGCGGATGGATGTGCCCTGAAAAGGATGTGGTGGCGACAAAGTGCATTTTGTAGCTGCCATAGGCCCGAGTTCTGATGAGGAATCGTCGCACGGTGCACGTTTTCACGGACGTATAGATTGCCATATCAGTTTTCCCTGCTCAGATTAGGGCAGGAGCTCTGGCTTGCAATCATTTCGCACTTGCGGTACAAATTACAATATATTCGTCGTTTCTGGAGATTTTTGATGAAGTATATTTTCCTCGCCCTCGCATCAACTTTGGTTTTTGTTGCGCCTGTGCAAGCGCAAGATCAGGGTACGAAAGAGGCGACTGAAACGACCAAGAAGTCAGGAAAGCCCAAGAAAATAACCGATCGGCGCCATCCGGATTATGTCCGCTGTCGCTCCGAACCGGTTATTGGTTCGCTGACGAAAAAGCGCCGTCTGTGCATGACCAACGCTGCCTGGGTAGAATATATCAGAAAAGGGTCACGGGATTCTCAGGAGTTTGTGGACGGTCTGCAGTCCGGTTCCAATCAGAGCAATTAGTCTCGTCTCCTAAAAAGGATTGCCTGAGGAACTCTGGCTGATGTCCAACTTGATGCGTTGACTTTCGGCAACGGCCTTGGCCCATGCGGTAACCATCTCCACTTCCGCACCGTGTACAACGGCCATTTGTCGTTGTTCTTCCTGTCTCGTCTCGGCGGTGAACAGGGTGCCGGGTGTGGTATGATCTAGTTTCGAATGGCTGTTGAACGCTGGTCCATCCAGTGTTTGTGAAATTTGGTCATCCGACATCTCCAGAGTGAAGAACTGGTTCAGCGATCGCATGGTGTCAGCCTGATTTGCCAGAAAAGTGTCGCTATCCAGCGTCATGACCCTGTTGCTTCCTATGGTTTCGACAATCTTGCTGAATGCCGCATGCTGCGACAGCCAGCCGATCGCTGCAACCTGCAAATCGGTGAGCCGCAATAGGTCTTCCGTCGAAAATCCGCCCATCGCATAACCGTCTTTCATGGTCCCGATGAGGACGTCCCGCACCCAGATCCGGCCCCACATTTCCTTTTTGACGATCGACTGGAGATAGGATTCGAGCGGCGCATACAACAATAACGCCTTAGATTGTGGACGTAATTTCAGCGCTGGAATTGCCAGCGGCGTGCAGATGTTGGATGGCTTGATGATCACGGCGCGGTCATCACCCATTGGTCGCGCCAGAAGCTCGAGCGATTTGTCCAGTACGGCCATCAGTTTCTGGTTATCAGCCCCGCGGCGGCGCCAGCCAACCATGTCATTAAGGATCACCGGCTCCTTAAGCCCCATCGACACACCTGGAATGTCAAAGGCCCGCGCCATCATCGTCGAACAGCAATAAGCGGAGTGGAAGATGAAGTGAACCGGTGCCGTCTGCACGGGCAGTTCCGCCAAATCAGCCCGGCTGATCAGCTCATAGCGGGCTACATTGGGCAAATGTTCGTCGGTGATAAATGTGCAATTGCGGTGCACATCCCGCGGCACGTGGACAAAACGAAAACCATCGGCGACTTCGTCGTAGCGATGCGCAAGATAGTTTGCGTCGCCGATGATTTTGGCGTGTCTCGCAGCTGTGTTCATCGCCGCTATCTGCCTGTCGGTAGCAGATTGTGCAAGTCTAAGCTGCCACGGTTGCAACCGGCTCCATCTTCAATGCTCCATCGCCTTCGTCGACCTTGACGGTGCTGTTATCCGGAACTTCACCACGCAGGATCAGATCCGCCAGCGGGTCCTGGAGATATTTCTGGATCGCGCGTTTGAGCGGCCGCGCGCCGTATACCGGATCATAGCCGACCCGCCCCAGCCAGCGCCTCGCCGCATCGGTAAGGTCCAGTTCGATCTTCCGGTCCTTGAGCAGCTTCTGCACCCGCAAGACCTGCAAGTCGACGATCGGTGCCATATGCTCCTCGGAGAGCCGGTGGAACAGGATGATTTCATCCAGCCGGTTGAGGAACTCGGGGCGGAAATGCGCCCGGACGATTTCCATCACCTGCGGCTCGACATCCTTTGTCGTTTCTCCATCCTTCATGTTCGCCATATATTGGCTGCCGAGGTTGGAGGTCAGGATGATCAGCGTATTGGAGAAATCCACCACCCGGCCATGACCGTCGGTCAGGCGACCGTCGTCCAGAACCTGCAGCAAGACATTGAACACATCGCTATGCGCCTTTTCGACTTCGTCAAACAGGATCACTTGATAGGGCCGCCGACGCACCGCTTCGGTCAGCACGCCGCCCTCATCATAACCGACATAGCCGGGAGGAGCGCCGATCAGGCGGGAAACGCTGTGCTTTTCCATGAATTCGGACATGTCGATGCGAACCATCGCCTGGTCATCGTCGAACAGGAACCCGGCCAGCGCTTTGGTCAGTTCCGTCTTGCCGACGCCGGTGGGGCCGAGGAACAGGAAGCTGCCCAGTGGCCGGTTGGGATCCTGCAAGCCGGCGCGGCTGCGGCGGACCGCAGCGGATACGGCAGCGACCGCGTCTTTCTGACCGATCACCCGCTTGCCGATCAGCTCTTCCATTGCCAGCAGTTTCTCGCGCTCGCCTTCCAGCATCTTGTCGACCGGGATACCGGTCCATTTTGATACCACTGCGGCAATATCTTCCGACATCACCTCTTCGCGCAACATCGCGCCTTCGGTGGCCCCGGCGGCTTCATCCAGCGCCTTGACGAGATTGGGAATGGTGCCGTAGCTCAGCTCGCCAGCCTTGGCGAGATCACCAGCGCGTTCGGCCTGCTCCAGTTCGAGCCTGGCATGATCCAGCTTCTCCTTGAGATGAGCCTCGGCGTGTATCTTGTCCTTCTCGCCCTGCCAGCGCGTGGTCAGTTCGGCGCTATGCTGTTCGAGTTCGGACAGTTCTTTCTTCAGCGTTTCAAGCCGCCCTTTCGACGCGTCATCCGTTTCCTTGGACAAAGCTTCGCGTTCGATCTTGAGCTGGATGATCCGCCGGTCGAGATTTTCAATCTCCTCCGGCTTGGATTCGACTTCCATCCGGATGCGCGAAGCGGCCTCGTCCATCAGGTCGATCGCCTTGTCGGGCAGGAAGCGGTCCGGAATATAGCGATTGGACAGGGTCGCCGCGGCGACGATGGCGCCGTCGGTGATCCGCACACCATGGTGCAGTTCGTATTTTTCCTTAAGTCCGCGAAGGATGGAGATCGTGTCCTCGACGGTCGGTTCGCCAATGAAGACCGGCTGGAACCGCCGCTGCAGGGCCGCGTCTTTTTCGACATATTTCTGATATTCGTTGAGCGTGGTCGCGCCGATGCAATGCAGTTCGCCACGCGCGAGCGCCGGCTTGAGCAGGTTGGAGGCATCCATCGACCCTTCCGACGCGCCCGCGCCAACCAGGGTATGCATCTCGTCGATAAACAGGATGATCTCGCCCTCTGCTCCGCGCACTTCGTCGAGCACGCTCTTCAGCCGTTCTTCGAACTCACCACGATATTTCGCGCCGGCGATCAGCGAACCCATGTCGAGCGACATCAGCCGACGATCCTTGAGACTGTCGGGAACATCGCCATTGGCAATGCGCAGCGCCATGCCCTCGGCGATCGCGGTCTTGCCGACGCCGGGCTCGCCAATCAGCACCGGATTATTCTTGGTCCGGCGCGCCAATATCTGGATCGTCCGGCGGATTTCCTCGTCGCGGCCGATCACCGGATCGAGCTTGCCGTCGCGCGCGGCCTGGGTCAGGTCGCGGGTATATTTTTTCATCGCTTCATAGGCATCCTCAGCGGAAGCACTGTCGGCCGAGCGACCGCCACGCAAGTCGTTGATCGCGCTGTTCAGCGCTTCCGCCGTCACGCCAGAGGATTGCAGCGCCTTGCCCGCAGGCGTCTCCTTGGCGAGCAGCAGCGCGAGCAGCAGTCGTTCCACGGTGACATAGCTGTCACCCGCTTTTTCAGCGATCTGCTCCGCCTGATCCAGCACCCGAACCGCGTCGTTGTTCAGCCCCGGCGTCTGCTGAGCGCCACCCCCAGATACCGCCGGTATCTTGTCCAGCACCGCGTCAATTTCCTGATGCGCCTTCTTGGCATCGCCGCCGGCCTTGGTGATCAGGCCCGCTGCCATGCCCTGATCGTCTTCAAGCAGGGCTTTGGCGATATGCGCCGCCGTGATTTGCTGGTGGCTCATCCGGATGGCGACCGTCTGGGCAGATTGCAAAAACCCCTTGGCGCGGTCGGTGAATTTCTCAAGGTTCATCGGTTCATCCTGTTCAATTTCAATATCTTGTCCTAAATATGGTGTTGTAGTCGTGCAACACAACCATATTGATGACTTTTTCCCTCGGGAATATATGGTAAGCGCTTCGCAGAGTAGAAGTGCAGCCAGCTTATGATGCTGTCACAAAGGAAAACATACGTGAAATCACTTAAGCGTTTGGGCATCGGGCTGATCATCATTGTTGCACTGATCGCCACTGGCCTGATGGTATGGGAGCCGTTGAGCATAGGGGACCCGGCTCCGCCACCGGAGGGCAGCTATGAAGCGCGCATCGTCCGCGACGAATTCGGGGTTCCGCATATCTTCGGCAAGACCGATGCCGATGTCGCCTATGGCGTCGCCTACGCCCATTCCGAGGATGATTTTTCGACGCTGCAGGAAGTGACCGCGATGACGCGGGGCCGGATGGCGACGCTCAATGGCGCAGAAAGTGCGCCGATCGATTATATTGCCGCTTTGCTCGATGTGCGCGGGACCGTGAGCCGCAAATATGACGGTCTGCCGGTCGATGTCCGGTCTGTCCTCGATGGCTATGCCTCCGGCCTCAATGCCTATGCCGCCGACCATCCCGAAGAAGTGAAGCTGGACAAGCTATTCCCCGTCAACGGGCAGGATATTGCTGCCGGCTTCGTCCTCCGTTCGCCGTTTTTCTTCGGCATCAACAATCCCATTGAAGCGCTGGTGCAAAACAAGGAACTGCCGCGCGAAGGCGGGCCTCGGCTGTCCGGGGAACCGGCAAAAAAATCTATCCATCCGCTCAGCCCCGACAAGATGATCGAGGACAGGGCGACGACACCGGTCGGTCCCGATCCGGATGACAATGGCTCCAATGCCTTTGCCATATCGCCGGATCATTCGCCCGAAGGCAAGACTCGCCTGATCTCCAATTCGCACCAGCCGCTGCGCGGCAATGTCGCCTGGTACGAACTGGTCGTGCACAGCGATGAAGGCTGGGATTTCGCCGGGGCCAATTTTCCCGGATCGCCGTTCCCGTTCCTGGGGCATAATAAATATCTCGGCTGGACCAATACCGTCAATCGCCCCGATCTGGTCGATATCTACAAACTGACGCTGAACGACAGGAAAGACGCCTACCGCTTCGACGGCGAATGGAAGCCGCTCGAAAAGAAGCGCGTCTGGCTGAAGATCAAGTTCGGTCCGTTCGTCATTCCCTATCCGCAGATCGCCTATCGCTCGATCCACGGTCCCGTGATCATGAACGACAGTGGTGCTTATGCCCTGCGCTATGCCGGGATCGACGAGCTCGATATGCTGACCCAATATTACCGGATCAACAAGGCAAAAAATTTCGACGAATGGCAGGCCGCGATGGCGGGACAGGGGGTTCCTGCGACCAACTTCATCTACGCCGATGCCCAGGGCAATATCGGGCTCTATTATAACGCGATGTTCCCCGACCGGCCGGAGGGCTATGACTGGCGCACCGTGCTGCCCGGCGACACTTCGAAAAACCTGTGGCAAAAACCCCTGCCATTCACGCGCGTCCCGGCGCTGGTCAATCCCGCCTCGGGCTATGTCATGAACGCCAACAACACGCCCTATATTGCAGCGGGGCCAGGGGATGAACTCAAGCCCGACAATTTCTCGCCGTTGCTGGGCATCGAGGATGACCAGACCAACCGCTCGCGCCGCGCGATCGCCTTGCTGGAAAAGGCCAATGATGATGGCAAGATCACCGATGCGGAACTGTGGGCGATCAAATATGATACCGGCTACGAGAAGGACGGCTATGCCAAGGACTGGCTGGACAAGATCACCGCGCTCGACCTGAAGGACAGCGCGAAGCTGCTCAAGGCACAGCAATTGCTTGGCCAGTGGGACTGGAATCTCGATGGAAAGGGCCCGGCAGATGCACTTGCCCTGATGGTGCTGCGCCCGGCCAACAAGTCGCATTATAATCGCGGCGAAATGCCCGATCCGCGCGCGATACTGGAGGAAACAGTCGATCATCTGACCAAATATTTCGGTCAGATCGATCCGCCGATGATGGACGTGCTCAGAATGCGGCAGGGCGATGTTGACCTGCCCGTCGATGGCGGCAACGACACGATCCGCGCCTCGACCCTCTGGGATGTCGAGGACGACGGGCGGCTGAGCGTCCGCCATGGCGACAGCTTCATCATGTTCATCGAATGGGCCAAGGATGGCAAGGTCCGCTCGCGCTCCATCCAGCCCTTCGGCGCCGCCACCACGCGCGCCGATTCGCCGCATTATACTGACCAGATGCAATTGTTTGTCGACAAGAAGCTGAAGCCGGTATGGTTTGATCCCAAGGATCTGGAGAAGCACAAAACGAGTGATAAGGTGGTGCGGGGGAACTGATCGACCGGCACGCCTAGTCCGCAGGGCTCCGCGTCAAGCGCGGAGCACATGGAGGGAACTGTGCTCCGCACTTGATGCGGAGCTCTGGAGGCAAGCGGCATGGCAATTTCATGACCAAACCCGGCTACGTCTATCTCATGGCAAACCGGCCCCGCGGAAAAACCTACCTCGGTGTCACCAGCAATCTCGTCCAGCGCGCCTATCAACATCGCAACAAGCTGATTGAAGGATATTCAAAGGAACATGACTGCACGCTGCTAGTCTGGTTTGAAGCGCATGACGATATTCAGGACGCAAGAGCGCGCGAATGGAAACTCAAGAAATGGCGCCGGGAATGGAAGCTAGCGTTGGTCGAAGAGCATAACCCCGAGTGGAATGATCTATTCGACGATATCGCCTAGACCGCAGGGCTCCGCGTCAAGCGCGGAGCACATGGTGAAAGTTGTGCTCCGCGTCAAGCGCGGAGCACAATCACAGAGGCGGTGTGCTCCGCACTTGATGCGGAGCTCTGGCCTCAGACCGTGCAGCTAAGGCACCAAAACCGTATCCACAGCCTCCGGCAACAAATCCGGATAGTCGGTAATATAATGCAACCCCCGGCTTTCCTTCCTCGCGAGCGCCGACTTCACGATCAGATCCGCGACCTCGATCAGATTCCGGAGCTCGATCAGATCCTGCGTCACCCGGAAATTGCCGTAATATTCTTCCACTTCGCCGCGCAGCAGATCGATGCGGTGCTGGGCGCGTTCTAGCCGCTTGGTGGTGCGGACGATGCCGACATAATTCCACATGAAGCGGCGGATCTCGGTC
>PFJE01000111.1 GCA_002783865.1 Sphingomonadales bacterium CG_4_10_14_3_um_filter_58_15 | reverse complement strand
CTGGACCAGTGGCGATGCGCGGCGCTGGCCAGCCCATGCCATAGGGGCCAGCCCCGTCCATCGCTTCGACCATCGTCGGATTGACGCCCTTGGGCGACAGCACCGCGTCGAGCAACAGCGCCTTGCCGTCCTGTGCCTTGCCGACGCTGTCGGCCAGCCGGTCGTTCAGAAATTCGGAAAAGGCGTCGACCTTGTCGGCTTCGATGGTGATACCCGCGGCCATTGCATGACCGCCGCCGGCGATCAGCAAGCCGCTGTCCTTGGCGGCGATAATCGCAGCGCCGAGATCGATACCGGATATAGATCGGCCCGAGCCCTTGCCGATGCCTTCGTCGTCGAGCGCGATGATGATCGCCGGGCGGTTCAGCTTCTCCTTGATTCGTCCGGCAACGATACCGATGACGCCGGGATGCCAGCCCTTGGCGGACAGCACCGCCACCGCCTGGTTCTGCTGCGACGAACACATCGCATCGGCTTCTTCCAGCACATGCGCCTCAATCGCGCGGCGTTCCTGGTTGAGATGGTCGAGCTCGGCGGCAATCGCAGCCGCTTCTTCCGGATCCTGCGAGATCAGCAGGCGCACGCCGAGATCGGACTTGCCGACCCGGCCACCAGCGTTGATTCGCGGACCAAGGGCAAAGCCGAGATCAGAGCAAATCGGCGCGCGCTTGAGCCGGCTGGCGTCGATCAGCGCCGCCAGCCCGATATTCTGGCGACCGGCCAGGACCTTGAGGCCCTGCGCCACAAAGGCGCGGTTGAGGCCGCGCAGCTGGGCGACGTCGGCGACCGTGCCGAGCGCGACAATATCGAGCAGTTCGAGTAACTTCGGTTCGGCGCGGTTGGTGAAATAGCCCTGGTTGCGCAATGTCCGCACCAGCGCCGCCCCGAGCAGGAAAGCCATGCCGACGGCAGCGAGATGGCCATGTTCGGCGCCAGCGTCGCTTTCGTCCAGCCGGTTGGGATTGACCAGCGCCAGCGCCTTAGGCAGTTCCACCGCGCATTTGTGATGGTCGACGACAATCACCTCGACCCCGGCCCGATGCGCCATGTCGAGCGCTTCAAATGCCATCGCGCCGCAATCCACCGTGATCACCAGATTGCTGCCCTGCTCGCCGAGCCTGACCAGCGCCTCGCCGGACGGGCCATAGCCCTCCATCAGCCGATCGGGGATATAATAGCCGGCTTCCAGCCCCAGATCCCGCAGCAAGCGGATGAGCAAGGCAGCACTGGTCGCGCCATCGACGTCATAGTCGCCGAAAATGGTGACCTTTTCCTGATTCTTGATCGCAAGGCTCAGGCGATCGGCCGCGGCATCCATATCCTGAAAGACCGAGGGATCGGGCATGAAGCCGCGGATCGTCGGATCGCGGTTGATCGCCAGCGTTTCCCGGCTGGCACCGCGGGCGAGCAACAGCTGGGTGACCAGATCATCCGGCTGGAACCCCGGATCGCGCGCGTCGGCGCTGGTGCTGCGCCAGCGCCATGTCTGACCGGACAGGGAGTTTTCGACATTCAATACTGCATTCATGGTCGGCGCTATGCGGGAATCCGGCAGCGCTGACAATCGGTCAGTTGGCTGTTAGGAAGGCGGGATGAAAAAGCTTCTGATCGTCTATTACAGCTACACCGGCGGCACCAAGCAGATGGTCGAGGCTGCGGCCGAGGCCGGGCAGGCTGAGCAAGGCGCAGATGTGCGCGTGATGCGGGCCGAGGACTGCCATCCGGACGACATGCTGGCCGCCGATGGCTATATTTTCGCGACACCGGAAAATCTCGCGGCAATTGCCGGGGTGATGAAGGCGTTTTTCGACCGTTGCTATTATCCGTTGCTCGGCAAGATTGAGGGCCACCCCTATGCCGCGATGATCTGCGCGGGATCTGATGGCGAGAATGCCAAGGCCCAGCTGGAACGGATCGCAACCGGCTGGCGGCTGAAGAAAGTGATGGATACGCCGATCATCTGCACCCATGCCCAGACCGAGGAAGCGATACTGGCTCCCAAGACCATCGGCGAAGAGGATCTTGCGCTATGCCGGGAACTCGGGGCCACCCTTTCCGTCGGGCTGGCGATGGGCGTGTTCTAGATCAGCGCCTGGACTCGCTGCTGCAAGACCGGAATCACGTCGGTTTCGAACCACGGATTGGTCATGAACCAGCGAATATTGCGCGGGCTGGGGTGGGGCAGGGGCAGAAGTTCGAGCCAGAACTCCTGCCATCTCTTTACCGTGTCGGTCAGCGTCCGGGATTTCCGCTCGCCCAGATGCCAGTCCAGAGCATATTGGCCGAGAATTAGGGTCAGCTCAATCTGCGGCATTGCCTCCAACAGTGGTTTGCGCCAAGCCGGCGCGCACTCTGGCCGCGGTGGCAGGTCGCCGCCTTTGCTGGTGCCGGGATAGCAGAAGCCCATCGGCAGGATCGCAAACAGATCCGGATCGTAAAATTGCTCTTCGGTCACGCCCAGCCATTGCCGCAGCCGTTTGCCGCTGACATCGTCAAACGGTCGGCCCTTCGCATGGGTCTTGCTGCCGGGTGCCTGGCTGGCGATCAGGATTTGCGCATTGGTGCCGGCCTGGAGCAAAGGGGCCGGACCAAGCGGCAGGCCTTCGCAGATCGCGCAGGACCGGGCTCTGGCCAGCAGTGCCTCCAGTTGCCCGGAACCACTGTGCATCTATGCGGGCCAGATCAGCATGATCAGTCGGACTTGCGGCGACACACAGCAAGGTCGTCGAGTTCCGCGCCATCGGGATCTGGCACCAGCTCGAACACATGCCGCAGCCTTGTGTCCTTGCGTTTGCTCGCCTTGCTTTCGGTGCCGTTGACGACCGCAGCGAAATCCGAGCAGGCAAGGGCGTTGCGCAGATAGTCGCTGTGGCCGGACTGTCCACGGCTGACAGCGGTGGTGTCGATAATCGTCAACCCGCTCTTTTCCGGCTCGGTGTCATATTTGGTCTTGGCGGCATAGCAGCGTTCGGGATAGCCCTGCTCGCGCAGCGAGGCCGCTTCGAACGGATTGAAACAGTCCGGACGTCCCAGTCGCGGATAGCCGTGAAAATTGTACGACAGGCCGAGCGCCCGGTCTTTTGCCGATACATAGACCGTGATCCGGCGATCATTATTGACCCGGCGCATGGTGAGCACCGTCTCGGCGATATCGCGCTCGAAATCCTGACGGTCGACATCGGGAGAAGCGAGGATGATATTGGAAATATTGCTCGAATCGGCGTTACTGCTATTGCGGTCGACATATTCGATGGCCGGAATGGCCAATCGCACACCAAGCGAATGCGCGACCAGAATGATTTCCTTGGTCCATGGTTGTTGCGCCAGCCTGGTCAGAAAGCTGCGGAACTGGCGCTCATTATAATACATATTGGTTTCGTCGGCGGCATATTTCAGAAACTCGCCCTGCGAGGGCCAGCTATAATGCACCACCGGGATATCGAGACCGGTCAGGCGGGCAATCTGGGTGCTGTCGCGCGCGCTGGTAAAAAATGTCTCCTTGAATCCGTGAACATAGAGCAGGATGCGGCCGTCATGCTTTTTGGTTTCTGCCGCCAGATCGTCCCACCATTGCTGGTCATTGTTCAGCGCGAACGGAATCACCTTCTGCATTTTCGCCTTGCCCTTGGCATCGGTGATTTCCCTTTCTTCGGGAGCACCAAACCGGCCGTAACGGACAATGTCGCTGCGCTGGTTGAGCAGCGCAATCTGATCCGTCCGGCAATCCGGCAAGCGGCTGGTCACGGCAAAATAGGGTTTGTCCGACAGCACTTCTGATGATTGGATTCCCGGTCGACAGCGCTCGTTCTCGACATAATTTGCGTGGGGGATGTCGCCATATTGCACCGGAGAGATGCAAGCGGTTACCAGCGTCGGCAGCAGCAGCAGGCAGAATCGCAGCTTTTTGGCCTGATACAACAGTCCCTCAGGCAACATCCTTCGCATCAGCTAATGCGATGCTCGCTCTTCACCCAGCGTACGGTGCCCGATGAGGCGCGCATAACCACGCTTTCGGTGGTCATCTTGCCGCCGCGCAATTTCTTGACGCCTTCCAGCAGCGACCCATGAGTGACCCCGGTCGCCGCGAAAATAACGTCGCCTTTTGCCAGTTCCTTCAGGTCATAGATTTTGTCGAGATCTTCGATGCCCCATTTATAGGCGCGTTGGCGTTCATCATCATTGCGGAACAATAGTCGGCCTTTGAACTGGCCGCCCACGCAGCGCAGCGCCGCCGCTGCGAGTACCCCTTCCGGAGCTCCGCCGCTGCCCATATACATATCCACAGTCGTGTCTTCGTCGGAGGTCGCGATCACGCCGGCAACATCGCCATCGGGGATCAGCATGATTCCGCAGCCGATGCCGCGCAGCTCCGCGATAATCTTGTCGTGCCGCGGTCGGTCAAGAACGCAGACGATAATTTCGGATGGTTCGACGCCCTTTTCCTTGGCGACGGCCGTGACATTTTCGGTCACTGACTTGTCGAGATCGATGATGTTGGGCGAATAGCCGGGCCCGACAGCCAATTTATCCATGTAAACGTCAGGCGCGTTCAACAGATTGCCCTTTTCGGCGATGGCAAGCACGGCCAGAGCATTCGCACCGGCTTTTGCCGTGATGGTCGTGCCTTCCAGCGGATCGAGTGCGATATCGATCGCCGGCGCTTCGCCTTCGCAGCCGCGTCCGACTTTCTCACCAATGAAAAGCATCGGTGCCTCGTCGCGTTCACCTTCGCCGATTACCACGGTGCCGCATATGTCCAGTTCGTTCAGCGCCGCGCGCATCGCTTCTACGGCAGCCGCATCTGCTGCTTTTTCGTCGCCTCGGCCGATCAGATTGGCTGCCGATATCGCGGCTGCTTCGGTGACGCGGACCATTTCCATAACCAGTACGCGGTCCAATATGTCGCTTGCTTTGGGCATATTATTGATTATTCCTTCTGCAGGGGCTAATTTTGAACTCTCGATAGGGGAGCAATATTGCAATGTCGAGACAGGTTTTCCTGATCCTCCTGATGATGCCATCGGCTGCCTTGGGTCAGAGCGCACAGCCAACGGAACGGACTCATCAACTCATCGAAAACGCCAGGCAATTGTCTGCCGTCGATGCCGATGGCTGCCTGCTTTTTCGCCCGACCGATGAGATTGTGGTTTGCGGTCTTCCGGAAATCGATCGTCAGCAAAGATTGCCATATCCCGAATTGGCAGCAGAGCCGGGCGCAAGAATTCGCGAGCCGCTGCCCAAGGGGAATCCGCAAATTATCCAGCAGGGCCGCTGTTATGTGACGATGAACGAACGCAACTGCTTCAAAGGCCTTTCGGTGGTAAGCGTCAATTTCGGTGGCAGCGGCGGGGGAGTGGACGGAGCGGCTGGCCGTGTTTGGCAAGCCGTTTCCCCGGATGTGCCCGATGAGGATTACGTGAAACAGGCGATGATCAGACCGTTGGCACCGGCAACCGGCGAATGATCAGTCCTCGTCGCTCAGCAAATGCATCACAACCGGAACCGCCTGTAGGCTGGTTGAACTGGACAAGGCCGCCAGGCTTTTCGACACGTCACGCTCGCGACTGTCATGCGTGACCATGGAGATCAACACCGATCCCTCATCGGTTTTCTCGGTTTGGATGAGGCTTTCGATCGAAACATTGGCATCGCGCATGGCGGCGGTTATTTCCGCCAGAACGCCCGGTTTGTCTGTTACAATGAAGCGAACGTAGCTTTTGCCGATGCGGTTGCCGCTTTCGGCGCGCTCACACGGCTCCATCTTGCTGGCGGGCGTGGCAAATACGGTACCGGCATCACCCCGGGCGATATCGATCAGGTCGGCGACGACCGCAGAGGCGGTCGGCCCTTCACCCGCGCCAGCACCCTGAAACATCAGGCGACCGGAAAAATTGCCTTCGGCGACCACCGCATTGGTTGATCCTTCGATATGAGCCAGCGGATGGCTTTCCGGCACCAGATAGGGATTGACCCGCTGGAATAATTTGCCGTCGTCGATCCGGGCCATGCCGAGCAGGCGGATGCGATATCCCAAGGCCTTGGCCTGGCCGATATCTGCCGCCATGATGTTACGGATACCATCAATTTCCACGCCTTCGAAATCGAGTGCCTTGCCAAAGGATAGCGCCGCCAGAATGGCGAGTTTATGGGCTGCATCGACGCCGTCGATGTCAAAACCGGGATCGGCTTCGGCATAGCCGATCTGCTGCGCCTCCTTGAGGACGTCATCAAAAGCATGCCCGTGTTTTTCCATTGCAGTGAGGATATAATTACAGGTGCCATTAAGAATGCCATATACGCGTTCGATCCGGTTCGCTGACGCACCATCGCGCAATCCCTTGATGACAGGTATCCCGCCAGCGACAGCGGCTTCATATCGCAGCGAGAGATTCGCGGTTTCTGCGGCTTTGGCCAGCTCCATGCCATGATGTGCGATCATTGCCTTATTCGCGGTGACGAAAGACTTGCCAGCTGCCAGGCTCTTGCGCGCAAGCTCCAGAGCCGTGCCATTGGAACCACCGATCAATTCGACGACACAGTCAACATCGTCAAGCGCTGCGAGATCTTCGGCCTGATCGCTCCAGGAATAACCATTCAGATCAATGCCACGGTCGCGGGTCCGGTCGCGAGCAGAAATCGCCGTCACGACAATAGGCCGGCCAGCCCGTTGTGCGATCATGGTACCATTTTCTTCGATCAGCCGGATAACGCCGGTGCCGACGGTGCCCAGTCCAGCGAGCGCGATGCGAAGCGGAGCAGTCATGATCAATAGCCTCTTTCGTGTGGGTCAGATTGTTGGCGCCTTATTAGCGACGCCATGCACGAATGCCAGTACTAGTTCTGCCGCTTCAGGGCTGACGTGATCTTGGACAGTCGCCAAGATCCTTGAGCACGGTCTGATAATCGCTGCGGGCCTGCTGAGCGTTTGCCAGCGTATCGCCGGCGACCGCAGGGGCTGGCAATTGCCGGGGCAGGAAGCAGGCCAGCCGATACCAGAGCAGACTGTTTCTGACCGGAGCGCGCGCTGCCTCGTCCACTATTTCGCCGAGCGAGACAGCCCAGAATTTCCGCTGCCCATCCCGCTTCAGCACGGTAATGGAAACAGGCGTTCCTGTGTCCGTTTCCATGAAAATCTGCGTTTCACCTTCGCCGATGATAGTGCCCGGTACATGAAAAGCACTCGCGATCCGGGAAATTGCCGGCGGTGCATCATGGGCGACCAGCTCCCGGACGACGGAACGAACCCGCTGTTCGCGACTTGGCGTCCATGCAATTTGCGCGTCTTTGGCGACCAGCTGGACATTATCGTTGCCGCCGCCGGAAGGCCGACGGGCGAATATAATGAACGGCTGTTTCTTGATTTTTGGAGCGCGTCCCCGATCATCCAACGGCAGATCAACGATATAACGAATGGTTTCTCCGACGCCTCCCTGTCCCCGAATCAGAGCGTTGGTGGACGCAATAATATAAAAGCGCTGCGTGCCCGGAGGCGCGTTTGGCGCGCGTTCAGGGTCGACTTTAATGGCTTCCTTAACCGTAATGTGAATAATGATAGGGGCGTCCCCACTAAGGTCGGCGATGTCGGCATATTGCAGTGGATCGCTCTCCCCTCCGACCTGTGAGAAAGCTGGAAATACACCAATTTGGGTGGCAAACAGGGCTAAGCTGAACAACATTAAGGAGCGCATGATTTTCTCTGAAACAGGGTTAAAAGATGACAGGTTTTAGCCCCTTTTTTGGGTCTTTGACAGCTTAATCGATGCTGAACCAACAAAGCGATTGCCTGCTTGGAACTAGCACGTTAAAACAAATTTAAGATAGCTTTCAAGCGAACGAAAAGTTGTCATGGGGATAATAAGGGTCGCGATGGTTTCCAAGCCTCTCGCTCTTTGTCTGGAACTTCAGCAATGGAGTATACTACCTTGTGATGGGGAAAAAGGAGTTACATTTCTGAATGGCTTATGCTGACCAAGAGATGAGTTCGAACAAGATCATATCGATTGCTCTTGTCGTAATCATCCACATTCTACTTGGCTATGCGCTGGTCACCGGGCTAGCCTATACCGCTGTCAAGAAGGTTGCATCGCAGCTGGATATGATTGACATTGAAGAAGAAGAACCGCCCGAAGAGCCGGAGGAGCCACCACCACCGCCGGACAAGCCAATTGAACCGCCGCCTGTAGTCTCGCCACCGCCAATCGTGGCGCCCGTGGTTGCACCGCGGCCGGTGATCCGGTCGGTTCCAACAGCACCGCCGCGGCCTGCACCTGTCGTAGCGACGCCGGCACCACCACCACCGCCACCCCCACCCCCACAACGGGCGAATCCGGAGCCTCGTGGCAATCCGGGAAGCTGGGCCAATGCGAATGATTATCCTTCGCGGGCTCTGCGCGAAGAAAGGGAAGGGACTACGCGTTTTCGGTTAACTGTTAACGCCGACGGCCGGGTATCCGATTGTCAGATTACGGGCTCTAGCGGCCATCCTGATCTGGATGAAGCTGCCTGCAAAAACCTGACGCGACGTGCGCGGTTTAGACCTGCTCTTGACGCCAACGGCAATCCAACAAATGGATCTTATTCGAACGCCGTTCGTTGGCAGATACCCAAATAATGTAAATTGGGAAGGGCATTTGAAGATGCTCTTCCCGCACCAGTTTTTTTGCAATTAGTTTATCCTGAGGGGAATGTTAAAATGTTGATTGAAATTTTGGCCGCTGCTGCCACTCCACCACAAAACGCTTTCGGTTTCGTCGAAGCCATGGAGCAGGGCGGCGTTATCGCATGGTCTGTTCTGGCAATTCTGACGATCATGTCTGTGTCTTCGTTCTATATCCTGTTTTCGAAACTGTTCGAGCAGAACAAGATCATGAAGCAGGGCGACGCGATGCGCTCGACATTCTGGCGTGCTGGCACGCTCAAGGAAGGCGCCGCCAAGCTCGACAAGAATTCGGCTTATCGTCAGATAGTCGATGACGCGATCAAGGCAGATGCCGATCACGCCAAGCTGACCGACCCGGTTGAAGCCCACGACTGGCTGCACGGATCGATCGAACGGTCGCAGGATTTGATCAAGTCCAAGCTCGCAACTGGTCTGCCATGGTTGGCAACTGTTGGTGCAACGTCGCCGTTTATTGGATTGTTCGGTACGGTTATCGGTATTTATCGGGCGCTGATCAAAATCGGCATCGCCGGTCAGGCATCGATTGACGCCGTCGCTGGCCCGGTTGGTGAAGCGCTGATCATGACCGCCCTTGGTCTTGGTGTGGCTGTTCCGGCCGTTTTGGCTTACAACTGGCTGCAGGGACGCAACAAGCGGATCGCCGAACAGCTCGCTACATTCTCCAACGATGTCCTTGGCTACATGGCTTCCGACGGTGGTGTTAAGCCGATCGCAACAACGGCTGGTGGCGCAAAGGCGGCTGCTGCGCCTGTTGCAACAACTGCCGGTGGTGTGAAGACCGCCCCCGGTGCACCTGTAAAGAAATAAGTCGGTGGCCGGGTTCGCTAGCCGCTTTTGTGGCAGGCAACCCGGCCAACGCGCGACGAGGGAGCGTTCGTTCCCTTCAGATGGTATAGTTTTGAGAGGATAAAATCCTATGGCGATGAATGTTGGGGGCGGTGGCGGAGAGGAAACTCCTCTATCCGACATTAATACTACCCCACTCGTGGACGTTATGCTGGTCCTGCTGATCATTTTTCTGATCGCGGTCCCGGTGGTTATCCAGACTGTGAAGCTCGAACTTCCTGTGCTTCCCTTTGAAGTGACCACAACAAAGCGGGAAAATGTGCTGCTGTCGATCACCACGACGGATGCGGCAGGGCGTGACCCGGGCGATCCCGAATATTCAGGAGCCACCCCAGGCGGCAACTGCCGTGTGTATTGGAATACTATTCCGGTAGATTCCAACGAGTTGGTTACCAAGGCGGTGAAACAGCTTGAGGATCAGATTGATGCTTTTGGTGGAGTCGAGAATATGACGCCGGAAGATATGCCTGAAGTGCATATCCGCGGTGACATCAATACGCCCTATAAGTGCATCGGCGGCGCGATTTATACCATGCAGCGCGCAGGTTTTGCAAAAGTAGGCTTTATTTCCACCCCGATTGTCGTCGAATAGTTCCGACTGACAGCCGAAGTTTTAGAGTTAAGGAGACGCACAAATGGCTATGAGTGGCGGAAGCGATGATGGCGAGCCAATGATGGAGATGAACACGACGCCGCTTATCGACGTCTTGTTGGTTCTTCTCATCATGTTCATCATCACAATCCCTGTGCAAACGCACGCGGTCAAGATCGACCTGCCTGTCGCGGATGATAGTCCGCCACCGGAAGACTTCGTCGATCCGGTCAAAAACCGCCTCGGGATCACGGCAACCAACCAGATCATCTGGAACGACAGCCCGGTGACGCTGAATCAGGTCAAACAATATCTGGCCCAGACGAAATCGATGGTTCCCGAGCCTGAACTTCAGTTCCAGCCCGATCCGCTGAGCGCCTATCTGACCACCGACCGCACGTTGGCGGTGATCAAGGATAGCGGCGTGACCAAATTTGGCTTCGTCGGCAACGAACAATATGGCAGCTTCAACAAAGCCAGCCGGCCACCCAACTAATTTGGTGGCTTAGAAGCAAAAAAGGGGGCCGCGATAATATATCGCGGCCCCCTTTTTTTTGTTCGCTCTGTTGGGAGGACGGTTAGATGTTTATCTTCGCCCGACTTGTTTCGGCGCTGCTGAACTGTAATTCCGCCAGCCTGGCGTAGAGCCCGTTTTTGGCTATCAGACTGTCATGGTCGCCCTGTTCGACAATGCGGCCCTCATCCATCACAATGATGCGATCCGCAGACCGCACGGTCGCCAGCCGATGGGCAATGACGATGGTGGTGCGGTCCTGCATCAAATGGTCCAATGCGTCCTGAACAAGCTTTTCGCTTTCCGCATCCAGCGCCGAAGTCGCTTCATCGAGCAGCAGGATTGGGGTGTTGCGGAGCAGAGCGCGGGCGATCGAGATGCGCTGGCGTTGCCCGCCGGATAACCGGGTTCCGGCTTCGCCCATGAAACTGTCCAGTCCGTCGGGCAGGGCACGAAGGAACTTCTCGGCATTGGCGACGCGCGCCGCTTCCCAAATTTCGTCGTCGGTCGCTTCCCACTTGCCGTAGCGCAAATTGTCGCGAGCTGAGGCGGCAAATAACACCGTTTCCTGGGGCACCAGCGCCATGCGCTTTCTGATCTCCGCCGGATCGGCCGAGGGCAGGGCAACGCCATCGATCCGCACCGAGCCGCTCTGAGGATCGTAGAACCGCTGGGCCAACTGGAACAGGGTAGATTTCCCGGCACCGGACGGGCCGACTACGGCAACTGTCTCGCCGGGAGAAACGGTCAGCGAGAAATTGGCGAGCGCCTGCGTGTCGAGGCGTGTGGGATAGGAAAATGTGACATTGTCGAATGCGATCTGACCGCGCGAGGGCAGCGGCAAGGCAATCGGATTTTTTGGCGCCGCGATGCCCGGTTCTTCGGACAATAGTTCCGCCAACCGACCCGCTGCCCCGGCGCCACGTAGGAGATCACCATAGACCTCTGTCAGTGCCCCAAACGCTCCCGCTACCAAACCACCAGTGATCACGAAGGCAGCAATTGTACCGCCGGATATTGATCCTTCTGACACTCCGATTGCGCCGCGCCACATCAGCATGGTGAGGCCGGTAAAGATCAGGCCGATCACAATCGCCGTCATCGCAGCACGCAGCCGGATCCGTCGCTTGGCGGTATCGAACGTTGATTCGACGGCGCCGCCAAACCTTTCATGTTCCCGTTTTTCTTGCCCAAAAGCCTGAACAATTTTCATAGCACCCAGAGTTTCGGCAATCATCGCGCCAACGTCTGCCACCCGGTCCTGGCTGGTTCGCGATACATTGGTCAGTTTTCGACCGATAAACACAATCGGTAGAATGATCACGGGTATCGCAAGCAGCAACCCGGCAGTCAGCGCAGGGGCTAGTGTGAACAGATAGATGATCCCGCCAATCCCGATGACGATATTTCGCAGAGCGACAGACACCGTAGTGCCGACCACCTGTTCGATTATCGCGGTATCGGAGGTCAACCGCGACGCGATTTCCGATGGCCGGTTCTCTTCGAAAAAGCCTGGAGCAAGACGCAGCAGGTTTGCTTGCACCGCGAGCCGGAGATCGGCGACAACCCGTTCTCCAAGCCAGCTAACAAAATAGAAGCGGAATGCCGTTGCCACAGCCAGCACCGCGACAATTCCCAACAGACCCTGAAAATAGGGAGCAACATCGCCGTTTCCAGCCATAAAGCCCTTGTCGATGATGGTTTTGAAGCCGGCCGGTATCGCCAATGTTGCCATTGCAGAGACAAAAAGCGCCAGCAAAGCAAAGACGATTTCCTTCGGATATTTGACTGCCCGGGCAAACACCATCCGCAAATTACCGATCTTTTTTAGCGGTGCGGGCGGCGTGTCTATGTCGGTAGAATTGGTTTTATCATTCATAAAAATCGCCTAGCAGCCCGTCCTATATGTCACAATCAATGGTTTGTTCCATTGCTGTCCGAAGACCGCCGTCTGACCAAGATGGCGATGAAGCTAAAAAATACCAAGGGCAGGGGGAATAGAACATGGATATGGGGCGCTGAGGGTGAAACCGCTTAACGCTAGCCAAGCGGCGATAAATTGTTAAAAGTGTAGGGGTTGCGAGCAAATCGTTCGCTGACGATTCGTGTAATTTTCGATCAAGGATGCTGCCCCTGTGAATCAGATTGCTTCAAAAGGTCAGCTGCGAATGTCCTTGCTGCGGTGGATATTATTTGTCGTTCCGATCACGGTACTGCTCGGTTTTACGTTCAGCCAATTTGCCAATACCGGTGACGAAAATCGCTGGTTCCAGGCGCTGATCAAGCCGGCGGCACAACCACCGGGCGCGGTATTTGGTGCCGCTTGGGCGCTGCTCTACATTATGATGGGGACGGCTTTTGCGATGGTGCTGCATGCCCGCGGCGCGCCTTTGCGCGGCTTGGCGATCATCCTGTATCTGGTGCAATATGCACTCAACCTGTTTTGGCCCATCCTGTTTTTCGGCATGCATCAGGTCGCGGCAGCCTTTTGGCTGCTGACAATAGTTTTTATGTTGGCGCTGGCGACAACGCTGGTCTTTGGCCGGATCCGAAAGGCCGCCGCCTGGCTGATGGTGCCCTATCTCGCATGGCTATGTTTCGCTGCGATTCTGAACAAACAGATCGACTGGTTGAATCCGGGAGCGGAAACCCTTGTCGTTCCGGCCGCGAGAACCCAGATATAGAGTAGATTTTCTTTTGGCCCTGACCGGCCGTGACGGAGTTTAATGACATGCAAAGCCAAAACCGCTTTTTCGATGACCTTTCCAAAGTGTTGAACGGTGTGGCCGGGACCGTGGCCGGCGTTGGACGCGAAGCCGAAGCCAGTGCGCGGGAACGCGCCAAGGAGTGGTTCGGGGGGATGGATTTCGTCTCGCGCGAGGAATTTGAAGCCGTGAAGGAAATGGCTGCCAAAGCCCGGACCGAAGCGGACGCACTGAAGAAGCGCATCGACGCGCTGGAAAAGAAAAGCGCCAGCGCGCAAAAGCAGCCAGCGGCGAAGTCTGCGGCCACCAGCAAACCTGCCGCTCCAAAAACGGCTGGACGGAAGACGCCGCCTCCGAAAAAAGACGGCTGATCGTCACACCGACCGGCGATTGATTGCCGTTCATTATCCACAGCGTTCCCACAAACAATGTGACGACCGATGCTCGGTCGCCTTGCCCTGATCCGTCAAGTGGGCCACTAGGTTTGCATTTGCAAAGGATCTGGAACCACAATGCTTGACGACCAATGGGAAGAGCTTGATCAGGATGAAGCACCACCCGTGGATATGCTGGCGGCCTTTTTTGAGGCCCGCGGCTGGTCGGTCAATCATGTCGGGGACGACGAACTGTCCGTCGAGATAAAAGGCAATTGGACCAGTTATCAGATGCGGGCCATCTGGCGGAACGAAGATCATGTCCTGCAAATCCTGTTGTTACCGGAGATTCGGGTTCCGGAGGAAAAAACAGCGGTCATTTACGAGACGCTAGGGTTGATCAACGAGCAGTTGTGGCTCGGCCATTTCGATCTCTGGTCGAATAATAATATATTGTTGTTTCGCCACGCCACGCTGCTGGGCGGAAGCGGCCTGCTCGGTCTGGATCAGGCTCAGACCATTGTCGATCTGGCGATTGAAGAGTGGGAACGTTTTTATCCGGTATTTCAGTTTGTATTGTGGAGCGACAAGAGCCCGCAGGATGCAATAGAGCATGCAATGGTGGATACCGTCGGCGAAGCCTGATCCATTGGGCTGGCCGATCTTGGTGGGCACATGCGGCAAGTGTTGGCCATCAGCCAAAGACCACGCGGTTTAGCAACCCCTGCTGTCTCAGCCGTTGTCGCCGCGCAAGTCGAACACCATCTTACGGTCATTTTCGGGAATCAGGCCTTCCAGAACGTGCCAGAAGCCGGTTACCGACTCCTGTCCGGCAGAAACATAAGCCGAAGACAGTTTTTGGCGCAGCTGCCGAAATAGTTCCGATTCCAGTTCAGCGCCTTTTTCGGTCAGACGCAGCAGCTTTTGACGGCGGTCGACAACTCCTGGAGAGGTCAGAATGAAATCCTGCTCCTGCAATTCCTTCAGTACCCGACCCAGTGACTGTTTCGTGATCGCAAGCAATTTTAACAGTTCGCCGACGGTCAAATCAGGCTGTCGCGCAATGAAATAGAGCGCTCTGTGGTGGGCCCGGCCGAGACTCTGTTTCGCCAGTTCCTGATCGATCGCGTTGGTCAGTCTGGTATAGCCGAAATAAAGCAGCTCGATTCCGCGCCGGATTTCGTCTTCGCGCAGAAATAGCGGAGAGGCTCCGGGGGATATGGCAGGGCGAGATACGTCAGTCATGTTGACGTATCTTGACAGGCTGATTAGGGGATTGCAAGACAATTGGATTATGCTTCCAATTCTTCCATTGGTCGGCATGAATCACATCGAAAGCGGCAGTATATGGCAGATATAGCAAACCTGGAATTCAAGCTGGAACCAAGCGTCACGCCGGTGCACGCAAGCGAGAGGACCAAGCTTCTGGAGAACCCCGGTTTCGGGACGCTGTTCACCGACCATATGGCGATGATCCGTTATACTGAAACCGAAGGCTGGCATGATGCCAGAATCACCAAGCGTGAACCGATATTGATGGATCCCGCATCCTCTGTGCTGCATTATGCCCAGGAAATATTCGAGGGAATGAAAGCCTATCGTCTCGCCGACGGTGCCACCGCTCTTTTCCGACCTGAGCAAAATGCAAAACGCTTTCAGGCGTCAGCCCGGCGGATGGCAATGCCTGAACTTCCGCAACAGGCGTTTCTCGATTCTGTCGAGGCTCTCGTCGACATTGACCGCGAATGGTTTCCTTCCGTCGAGGGCGGTTCGCTCTATCTGCGACCGTTCATGTTCGCCAGCGAAGTGTTTCTCGGCGTTCGTCCGGCCAAGGAATATCTCTATCTGGTTATCGCTTCTCCGGCTGGCGGCTATTTCAAGAGTGGCGCTTCGGCGATCACGATATGGGTATCTGAACATTTCAGCCGCGCAGCACCGGGTGGCACCGGTGCCGCGAAATGCGGCGGCAATTATGCTGGCAGTCTGGTCGCGCAGGCTGAAGCCATTGAGAAAAATTGTGACCAGGTCGTGTTTCTCGATGCGGCCGAGCATAAATGGGTCGAAGAACTGGGCGGCATGAATCTGTTTTTCGTCATGGATGATGGCAAGCTGATCACGCCGCCGCTGAGTGGAACGATCCTGCCCGGCATTACCCGCGATTCGATCATGACTCTGGCCCGGGAAGAAGGTCTGAACGTGGTTGAAGAGCCCTATGCCATCGATCAGTGGGAAGCCGATGCCGCCAGCGGCAAGCTGGTCGAAACCTTCGCCTGCGGAACCGCGGCGGTTGTCACTTCTGTTGGGACAGTCCGGTCCAGCGGAGGGGAATTCACCATTGGCGGCGGCGGACCGGGTCAATTGACCGAAAAATTGCGGCGGCGGCTGGTCGATATCCAGCGCGGGATCGCACCAGACAATCATGGCTGGGTCAAAAGGCTGTTCGAAGCATAGATATAACTGCCTCTTGCCCCTTGCGGGCAAACTGGATAATAGGCCCGTTCACCAGCGCGGCCCGCCAGAATCAGGCTCGCAACTATTGGGGTGTCGCCAAGTGGTAAGGCAGCGGCTTTTGATGCCGCCATGCGCAGGTTCGAATCCTGCCACCCCAACCAGTTCTATAAAAGATAATTAAATCAAATAGATAAGACCTATAAACTAAGGCGTGTGGGACAGGTTTGTGGGACAAGTCTGTTTTTAATTAGTGAATTGCTACGGTTGTGCCCATAGGGGTGGGCTACAAAGTTTTGTAGAATGTGAAACTGCCGATACCGCTAAGTTTCAACAGGGAGAAAATTGATGCAGTTCATCGTCACCACCGCACTTGCACTTATGATCGCTGCGCCTGCCGTCGCCCACGAAACACCGGCAGGGAAAACAGCGGAGACCACGACCGCACCCGAACCGGCATCAGAGGCAGGCCCCGCCGTGAAAAGTCATAGTGGTGGCACAGATTCAAAGGGGTGCCATACCAACAGGAAGACCGGCGATTACCACTGTCATAAACCAAAGTAGGGTCTAATGCGGACTCGAACAATCTTTGTTCTGCGATTGTAAATAGGCGGCCCTCATGTGATGGTGTACATATAGCACTGAGGGGGAGAGGGTCGCCAATGGATTTTTGGACATGGGTATTAGTAGCGCTCGTCGTGTGGGCTGTTTTCAAAGGCGGGATGCAATTCCAGCGCGATGAGTTGGATCGACGTGCAGCGAATAAAAACGAAGAAGAGATCGATCTCGGATGGCTCGGGCCGATTGCGGCAGATATTGTGCTGGGTGTGCGAACTGAAAAACAAGCGGAAGCGGACGTAGGGGAACTTTCCTTCATTTCAAACACGGCGGCGGGACGTTGGAAAAGGATGTCTTTGGAAGAAAAGCACGAACTTGGCCGCAATATGATTAAATTGTATAACGATCCCAGCTTTGTTGCCTCCCAATCGGAAAAGGTGGACGGGCTGCGAGCGATTTCACCTGAACTCTTTGATGAAGCTGTTTTGGAAGCAAAAAGGCGCAGAACATAAAGCAGGGCAGGGGGCGGGTGCGCGGCTAGGCAGCACGCTGGGCTTCTAACCGTCCTATCAGGTTCCTAACGCTACTCGCATACCACTGACCGCCTCTTACAGTCTGTATATGCCGAGCATTGAGTTCACCGGCGATTGCTGAAAGGGATTGAGCGCCGCTCTCGCGGATATCCTGCAGGATCGGCAAGAGGTCGGCGGCGAAGCTATCAGCATTGCCCTTAATCGCTTCCACAGCGTCCCGATTGCCCTTGCCAGCCCGTCTCAGGGCGGCTGCGCCGTTGGGATTGCCCAGCTTCACGCCCCGCGCCTTTGCAGCTTGGAGGGCTTCTCTTGTCCGAGTGCCGATAGCTTTGCGCTCGGCTTGCGCCACCGCCGCCATAATATGCACGGTCAGTTCGTTCGCCTCTGGCATGTCGGCAGCAATGAACCGCGCCCCGCTATCCTGCAGCGCCGCAAGGAAACTAACGGAGCGGCTTAGGCGGTCAAGCTTGGCGACCACTAGGACGCTGCCAGTGACCTTGGCGCGGTGCATAGCGGCTGCTAGTTCGGGGCGGTCGTCTCGTTTCCCGCTTTCAATCTCGGTATGTTCCGCGATCACTTCCCACCCCCGGCCAGCACATAGGGAGCGGATTGCTTCCCGCTGTGCCTCCAGTCCAAGGCCAGACCGGCCCTGACCTTCGGTTGATACTCGGTAGTAAGCTATAACTCGGCACATAATCATCTCCATACAAAACAGCGCAACGGACGTTAGGCTATTTTGTATGCTATCAGCTACCCGCCTGTCTAGTGCGTAAACCTCGCCTTATCGTGTTTCGGACTCGACTGGACTCAAAGCACTTTGGCTAATGGAACCATCCCCTAGCGCCGCGCCCGGTACTGTGTAACTTGGCGGTGCCTCAAATGAGAGGTGAGCAAACAAGGGAATTGCAATTGGACCAATCAATAGAGAACCGAGCGCGCGCTATCAGCCAACGGGTGGACAGTTTCTGCGAGCGGAGCGGAAGCCCCGGCAGCGACCATAGGCGATTGGTCGCGGAGGAATTGAGGGAGGATGAAGAAATCACCCGTCGCGCTAGATACCTCAGTAACCTCGTTGATACGTTTCTCGCAGGGGATACTGTTCTTCGCTGAAGCATGTAAACAACGCGCACCCCGCCACAAACCGGCGGCACTCTTGGCGCGGACCTCGCAAGGTTCGAAATCATCGGGCAACGAGTTCCGCGCCAGTGCTGCTAGTCTCGGGTGCGGACCCCATAGGGGGGTGGCGGGCGCTGTTGCGTACGTATATCCCGCCTCGCAATTTTGCACCAAAATCTAAAAGGCTCTTCGTCTTCGCTTTAGGCCCTGCAAAAGACTTTCGGCTGATCTTGAAGGGCTGTTGCGGGAAAGCCTCACAAACTCACTGTGAAGCGCGGGGCACTCGATAGAGCGGGCGGCGGCGGCAAAGGGGAACTTGGTCATTGATTGATTCCTTCTGGATTTACAGCCTTAAAGGCTGTTTCTTTCCGGCTATTGGTGTGAGTCAGAGGTCAGGCAGCTCGGCCTCCCAGCTATCCTCAAATCGACTCGTAAAGAGTGAATTGCGGGGTCTAGGAGCGGGCCAGCTTGCCATCATTGCATTGATCTTGGCGGTTCCTGTTCGCTGCCTCTTGGCGCATGTCCTGCAACAGTGGTTCAGGCCATCAGGCTTGCTGCGGCATGTTGTGTAGGCGCTGTACGGTCGCGCCGCGTTGCACTTGAAGCACCACTTATGATCGGGAGGTACAGGCCCGGGGATATTGCGGCGGGGCATCTGAGATTACACGCTTTAAGGCTGTAAAATGGATAGGCGGCGGGGTTTGGGGTATGGAGGCCCCACTCGTCCGACCGCCTATCCAAGATACTGCCTTTAGGCCTGCGTTACCGACTGTGCCAGCGCGCGCTGGCTGGGCATCGGACGGAATGGGAACAGTGAGCACTTTGTCACTGTACATTCAGCCGCCTGTTGCCGCCACGTTCCGCGTTCTAGGTTATCGTATATGCAGTCTTTGCACTTCGCATTGATTGCGGCGCGCATTGATCCGCGTTTGGATTGAGCCATGTTGTTTGCTTTCTTCACCGACAAACGCCCCGCCAGAGACTGACAGGGCGCTTGAGGGTTCTTGAGGGGTTTGGCTGGTTAGCCGGTGTGGACAATCACAGCCCCGCTGGGGAGCTTGAGTTTTGTCACTTTGGAGCGTTGTGCGTAATCGGGTGACTTTGGAGAGTAGGGATCGACACCACGAGGGCGCTCGGTCTTGTTTCCATACCATTGAAGCGTCCCGGGTTTGCTGGAGGCTCCTATCTGTGAGAAGGAGCTATAATGAGCAACGCAAGAAACAAGTTTTCGCCT
>PFJE01000045.1 GCA_002783865.1 Sphingomonadales bacterium CG_4_10_14_3_um_filter_58_15 | reverse complement strand
AACATCCTGGTATTGCTCAACTACTTTCGGATCGGGCTCTAACAGACTTGCGAATCCCGTGAACGCCCAATGAATAGCGCGTTCAGGAACTCCGTTCGTCTGAATTTTCCAGTCATACTGCCCCTGTACCGGGAGTCGAATTGCGATTCCGCGGGTTGATTGCTTACCACATTAGGAGAAATGAGATGACCAATAGCTACAATGTGACCCTCGGTGATGGCCTGCCGCGTAAAACCGCTGGCCGCCTGTCCATGATAAGCCTGCTGGCAATTTCGGTCGGCATTGCCGCCGCACCGGCGAATGCCCAGGATATGATCGCCCCGGCGGATATGCCGATGCAGTCGCCGGTCGCCGCGCCACAGCCAGCACCGGCTCCTGCACCCATCGCGCAATCTCCCGCTTCAACCACTGCGCAGGCAAGCACTGTACCGCCTCTCAGCCCCGACCGCGCCGACGCTCTCGCGACCAAGGGCGGCTTTGATGCCACTAATGTTGCCCCGGAAGCGCTCGCGCAGATCGAAAGCGAGCAGCAGGCGCGCAAGGCCGCGGCAGCAAAATCCGCAGCAGCCACCACAGCCGCCTCGGCGTCCGCCGTCGCACCGGCCCGCTCAAGCAATCTAGCAGCCAATAGCGCCGCCGATAGCCGCGGAGTCAGCAGCAACGTCTCCGACAGCACGAACGAGGTCGTGCCACCGGTTGCAGGCCTCGACAATGCGACGCCGGCCCTTCAGCCAGCGCCAGCCACCTCCGATAGTGCGGCCACATCCACCGACATGCCCGCTGATCCCGACTGGACCCTGCTCGGCGCATTGGCGGCCCTGATTGGTATTGGCGGCGTCGGTGCCTATACCGCCGCTCGCCGCCGCAAGAGCAATCGCAAGAGCCAGGATCGGCAAGTCGCTGCACCCTATCCCAGTGATCCCGTTCCTGCTTCGGTAACCGAGGCGATCATGCCAGAATTGCGGCGCGATACGGTCGATGCCGAGGTTCTTCCACCGGCAGAAGAAGTGACGCCGATCGAAGCATCGCCGCTGGAACGCAGCCTCTCCGCCAAGTCGGATTTCACCCAATTTGTGGCTGACCTTCCAGCCTTTGAAGCACCGCGCAGCAAGGCTGATCGCAGTGTCACCAATGGCGACCGGCGGATTGGTGCAGCGCCGAAACCCTATGTGACGGAAGCCGATCTGTACCGGCCCGATGGCTATTTTACCGCCAATGTCAACTCGATGCCGACGGCGCAAAACCCCTTCCTCACCCGGCACAATCGCCTGATCCGCGCGCAATATCTCGACGGAAAGATGGCCGAGATGAAGATGCAGGCGTCGATCGCGGCGAAGCCGACGCGGGTGACCGGCACAATGCAAGCCTCGCGTCCGGTGGAACCGGCTTTTAGCTGAGCCCGTCTTCGCAGTGACAAGACAGGGTGGCCCGTCAATGCGGGCCACCCTCTTCCATTCCAAACCCCGCACAAATTACATTTGCTGGCCGTTGCAATTGCGACTATTCACGACACATGCAGAAAATCACCCAGCTGGATGCGATTGATCTTGCACCCAAATTTCCGCACTGGCTGACCCAGCTGCTGGTAGGGACCGCCTGCACGCTGCTTGCCGTGTTGCTGCGTTCTCTGGTCGATATGGTGTATCCCGGAGCCGCGCCCTACGCCGTCAATGTCCCCGCGACCCTGATCGCCACACTGGTTGGCCGTTTTCACGCAGGGCTGTTCGTGCTGGTGCTCACTTCCATCCTTACCTGGTATCAGGTGGTCCCGTTTGAGGGCAGCTTCACCTTCGCCACCAGTTCGGACGGACCCAGGACAATCGTCAATGTCCTGACCGGGCTGTTGCTGGTCATTTTGGCCGAGTTGGCCCGGCGTAACTTTCGCGATTTGCTGCACGAGCGCGAGGAGCGGATCGCCGAGCGGGAAATGTTGCTGCGCGAGGTCGATCATCGGGTCAAAAATAATCTGGCGATCCTGATCAGCCTGTTGCGGCTGCAGCAGAACGAAACCGATAACGAGGATGCCAAGCAGGCGCTGGAAAAAGCCGCTGGCCGCGTGCTCAGCTTGGCAAAGGCCTATGAAAACCTGCATTACGGCATAGACAATATCGCGGTCGTGCAATTTGACGAATTTGTCGAACAACTGTGCAAGGCGATCGGCGAGGCGCTGGCGCTGGAAAACGGCATCGAGCTGCGGGTTACCGTCCAGCCCTGCAAACTGGCCCGCGACCGGGCATCAGGGATCGGGCTGCTGATCAACGAAGTGGTCACCAACGCGGTAAAACACGCCTTCAAGGGGCGCGAATCCGGTATCATAGCCATCTCCCTGATCGCAAACCAAACCGAGGCTGTCGTTAGCATCGAGGATAACGGCATCGGCCTCCCCGAAGATATCAGAGACGGCGCCCAGGGCCACCTCTTCCTCAACGCCTTCGCCGCGACCGCCAAGGCGGAACTGGACTGCCAGTCCAGCAGCGAAGGCACGCGCTATGTGGCGACGTTGCGGGAGCTGCCGTGAATTGAATGGTCTGCTTCAACACCTGAGGTATTTGTTTGCAAATTCCCCGATTCCACCTCCCCGGAATAGCGCGCAATCTTGACATGTACGCCTATCTGACGTACATAAGGCAAAACAGGCAAAACAGGCAGAACGCAGGAGGCAACCATGTTGAGCTTCAAGGACAAGACTAGCGCCGTCGATGAGCTTAGTTCTGCGCGGATGAGCTTTCGCACCAAGCCGCGGATCAAGGACACGATCAGCCAGGCTGCGGCGCTGGCCGGGGTGGACGATTCCACCTTCACCATGAGCGCCGCCTATCAGGCCGCTTTGACCACCATAGAGGCGCACGAACGCACTCGGCTGCAACCGGTCGATCATGTCGCCTTTTTCGAAGCATTGGACAACCCGCCCGCACCGACCAAAGCCCTGCGCGCTGCGGCCAAGAAACATAGTAAAAGAGTGTCTTTCCGTTGACGGCGGACCCGGATGCCGCACGATATATCATAGAGCCGTTCGATCCTGAAAAACATGATCGAGCGGCTTTTTCCTGCGGGGTGGAGCAGGTCGACAACTATTTCAAAAAGACCGCCAACAAGCTCCATAAAGCGGGAAATGTCCGTCTCTATGTGATGCGCACAGCCGGGGGCGCGATCATTGGATTTTACGCCATTAACGCGCATGCCGTGGATTATGCCGAGCTACCAAAAAAATATGCGCGAACCAGACCCGGCCATGGCACCATTCCTGCCGCCTATATTTCGATGATCGGCCGGGATGTAAGGTTCAGGGGAGGCGGCTTTGGCGGCGACCTGCTGATCGACGCCCTGCTAAAGATCGCGCAGGCCGCCGACCATCTCGGGATCGCGATGGTGATGCTCGATGTGCTGGATTGCGGTGATGCCGAGCGCACCGAGAGGCGGAAAGCTTTGTATGAGAGTTATGGTTTTCGGGCGTTGGCAGCGGAGCGATTGCGGATGTTTTTGCCGATGGCGACGGTGCGGATGCTGGTTGAGGAGGAATTGGAATAATCTCAAACGACATTGCCGGAAATCCAGATAATGTTGCGTGTTCATGGTCGGCGAGACACTAGTCACTGGAATAAGACATGTCTCGCCGCCCTGAGAGCTGTTGTTGCTTGATTTAGCTCACGTTGGTTGTGCGCAGATACGGCCGAAGCTCGGTCCAACCCTGAGGGAAAAGGCCTTTTGCTTCTTCGTCGCTGATCGATGGCGGAATGATCACGTCCTTGCCTATCTGCCAATCTGCAGGCGTGGCAATCCGTTTTCTGTCGCTCAATTGCAGCGCATCAATAACGCGCAGAATCTCATCAAAATTCCGGCCGACGCTCATCGGATAGGTCATGGTCAGGCGAATTTTCATCTCGGGATCGATGATGAAAACCGACCGGACCGCAGCTGTCTCGCTCTGATCGGGATGGATCATGTCGTACATCTTGGCGATTGCCAGATCAGCATCGGCGACGATCGGGAATTTAAGATCCGTATTCTGCGTATCGTTAACATCTGCGATCCATTTACGATGCTCCTCTGCCGTGTCGGTCGACAGGCCGAGCGGCTTGGTGTTTCGCTTGTCAAATTCGTCGGCGAGTTGAGCAGTGCGGCCCATTTCCGTGGTACAGACCGGGGTGAAATCGGCCGGATGACTGAAAAAGAATACCCAATGGTCGCCAGCCCATTCGTGCAGGCTGATTTCTCCATTCTGGGTATCGACGGTGAAGTCGGGGGCGGTGTCTCCAATATGTAAAGTCATGATCGTTCCTTTTTGATTGTTCGGTCTGTCTAAGCCTCCGTTTGCGCTGAGTCTAATTCAATTACACATTTACACTAAGTGTTTTATTGAATGGAACATGGGGCATTTGCAACACGCCGCATTCGCTGTCTCAATAACAAGTCGGCGGTAGCCCCGCATGGCAATATTGTGGATTGCCCTTTCCTACACCCACCCCAATCGCCTATCTTCCTCACCGGTCCCTCGCCAAGCGCGGGACAGGCTCTTTGACAATCTGGATAAGCGGAAGACCTTGCTGCGCGCCTGTTTGGTTTAAGCGCACTGGATGACACGGCGATTTCAAAGATTACACTAGGGGCCAGGTAATCGCCCAACAAATGCTGGGAATCTGAGGCTTTGGGGCAAAGGCCACGGAAAATAACAACAGACGTTTCTGTAAAGTTCTCTGCGCCATAAAATGATGAGGGCCGCACAAAGCCACAAAGGCACGAAGGCTTCAAGAAAGCACCCAATCGCTTTGCGCCTTCGTGTCTTCGTGCGAGTCCAAAATAGGCCCCGATCAAAATGACCGCGACAATATGCGCTTATCAACCAAAAGAGGCTGTCCTACACCCGGCCCCATGACTTAAACTCCGGCCATGACGACGAGTCTTGCCCACCCAGCCGCCTTCGCCGCGCTCAACTTATTTGCGGTAATCCAGCGGCGGATCGCGATCGCCGAGCAGCGACTTATACTGATAATCCGGCCCGCGCGCCTTGTCGAATTCGGCCTTGGCCTCGGCGCGCAGTTCCGGGTTGGTGTACAATTCGATTGCCGCCAGCGTCAGCGTCTTGGCCGCGACCTGGACGCCCTTGAAGCCGATCGACATGCCGCTCGCCGCCGAAGACTGCCAGCTGTGCGCCGAGGTGCCCGGCACCCAGGTCGCGGTGCGCAGGCCGACGGTTGGCGTGGCATAGGAAACATCGCCGACATCGGTCGAGCCATAGCCGAGCGTCACATCATAAGGCTGCACCTCTTCTTGGCTACCCAGTTTGTGGCCCGGCTTGTCGAAGCTGGCGTAGATTTTTTCGGCAAATTTCTGTTCTTCCGGCGTATAGCTGATCCCGCCGACCTGCCGCAACTTGGCATCCATCATCTTCGCCAGCGGTTCGTTGACCAGCAGCGGGTTGTTGCCGTGGATCACTTCCCAGTCGACCTTGGTGCCGGTACCCATCGCCGCGCCGCGCGCCGCTTCCTCCAGCCGGGTCCATATCGCATCGACTTCGGCTGGATCGGGGTGGCGGACATAATAGAAGACCTCGGCAAAGTCGGGCACGACATTGGGCGCGACGCCGCCTTCGGTAATCACATAATGGATCCGCGATTGCTGCGGGATATGCTCGCGCATCATATTGACCATCATGTTGAAGCCTTCGACTCCGTCGAGGGCGGAGCGCGCCTTTTCCGGAGCACCGGCGGCATGGGCGGAAACGCCGCGAAAGCGGAATTTCGCCGAACGGTTGGCCAGCGTGGTGCGGGCGGCGGCGGAATTTTCGTCATCGGCATGCCAGTGCAGCGCGATATCGACATCGTTGAACAGACCGGCGCGGACCATATAGACCTTGCCACTGCCGCCTTCTTCCGCCGGTGTACCATAGAGCCGGATGCGCCCGGGCGTGCCGGTTTTTTCCAGCCATTTGCTGACGGCGATGGCGGCTTCTACCGACCCGGCACCGAACAGATTATGGCCGCAGGCATGGGCGGCGCCTTTGCCCTCGATCGGCGAGCGGGTGGCGACGGCGTCCTGGTTGATACCCGGCAGCGCGTCATATTCCGCCAGGATCGCGATCACCGGGCCGCCCTTGCCATATTCGGCGGTAAAGGCGGTCGGGATGCCGGCAACGCCGGAGGTGATTTGGAAACCGTTGGCCTTCAGCGATTGCTTGAGCAGATCGCTGGATTTCTGCTCCTGATAGCCGACTTCCGCCCATTCCCAAAGCTGCCGCGCGGTCTTGGCCGTTTCGACGGCCCTGGAATCGATGAGGGCAGATATTTCGGCCATCGTGTCGGTTTGCTGGGCCTGAGCGGCGGCAGGAGCAGCCGCAAGGGCCAAAATCAGGGGAAAACGGATCATAGGGTGCCTCATCTGTTGGGTGTGTCGGATGGAAGATGGCACAAACCGTGGCAGGCGGGCAACCGTCTTCTGACTCGGCCCCGGTTGCGCTGCAGGGCGGTCAATTGCAAAAATGCAACTCGCAGGTGCAACATTTCATATTGCAACTTATTCTGGGCGCGGCATAGTTGGAGCATCAACCCTGAACCAAATGGAGCAACACCATGCGTAAACTATCCTCCCTGATCATCGCAGCCACCGCGCTGTCCTTCACCGTTCCTGCTGCTTCCGCTGCTGAAGTAGAGCGCAACGACCGGCTCTATGACGCCACTGGCTCCAGCGTTGCCAAAGTCAACCGGGTCACCGAAACCGGCGACCTGCTGGTCATCTACAAGGGCAAGGTACGGCGCATTGAAGCGTCCACGCTGTCCGAAAGCGACGGCAAGCTGGTCACCAGCCTGACCAAGACGGAAATCCGCCGCCTCGACTAAGCGGTCTGTCAACCCGATCGCAGTGATCATCATTGCAAAGCAAAGCCGGCGCTGCCCTCAAGCGCCGGCTTTTTTGGTGGCCGCCGCGGTCAGCAGGTCTGCCGGCCGGTTGATGTTAAGGAACAGCGTTTCGTCGGTCCAAGTGACTGATTCGGAACCACATTGCCGGGCCAGCCACTGAAGTGAAGGGGCTCGGTCACCGGGATCATGGGTGCCGCGCACTGCATTGACGATATCGCAGCGCCAATAGGCAAAGGTCGGATGCAGGCGCTCTGGACCCTGCGCCACGGCGCACGCACCACTTGCCGATAGCCGTTGCACCATGTCCGAAGGCGCAAAGGGCGCATCAACCGGGACCGTGACAAAGCCCGCTATTCCCGCTGCCATCTCTGGCAATCTTGCAGCCAGAGAGAAAATGGCACCGACCGGCCCGCCTGGCGCGTCCGGATCATCCCTGATGATCTGCAGTCCGGTACCGTAATCGTCCTTGGCCGACAGGACGATCCGGTCCGCCTTCCCAGCAAATCTGCGGATCAGAATGTCAATCAGCCGTTCCCCCTCGAATGCGATGACCGCCTTGTCTGTCCCCATCCGGGATGACTGGCCACCGGCGAGAATCACTAGGCAGGCTGCCGGGTCGCTGGTCATGTGTTTGGTTTCGGTTGAAGCATCGCTTCAATCTGGCGTCAGCTGCCCACTCTGTCCAGCAATTCCCCGATCAGGTCTCTGGATTCCCCGCCAACCGGGCGCTCTTGCTCGGCGACTTGCGCCAGCTCTGCTTTCAGGTTGCCGTCAAACAGCGAGCGGCTGGGCTTCCGGCTATCGCGCTTCGGCGTGGCAACGGCCCACTGTCGACTCGCTTTCTGGCTTTGCTGCGCGGGATAGATGAAGCCATTCACCGGGTAAGCCGTGGTCCCCAGCTTGCCGATTGGCGCGTACCAGATCCGGACCAGACTCCAGTCGTTTTGGGCGGAAACATCTTTTGCTGTCACCCGGCGCTCAATCTGCCCCCGGCGACCTTCGATCGGCGACCAGTTGGCATGGCTGATCAATATCGTGCGGTCGTCGATAATCTTGCGCACGACCGCGACATGCCCGAGCCGCATTGCACCATAGCCGGGCAACGACAAAACGGCGCCTTCTGCCGGCATCCTGCCCCGTTGATAGACTCCGCCTGCCTGATCCCACCAGCTATGGGCATCGCCATAAATCTGGATCCCGCTTAGTTCGCGGGCGAAAGGCACGCATTGCAGATAGTCTTCGGCCTTCGCCGGTGTCGGCATCATGATTGCCTGCAACACCAGCAGGATCGGAATGATCGCATTGCGGAGGGAAATGACAAGATCTTTGGGCGCGGTTGCGTTCATGCAAACAGACATAAACGCGCGGCGGAAAGCCAGCGCTAATGACTATCGTGAATCACTCTTAACCATAAACGACCGCGGCGGTTAAAGCTGCCGTTGCTTCACGCTTCCATCTGAAACTTCAAAATGCAGCGCGCTGTCCGGAATATCGCTGAACAAGCTTGGTTCGGTACCGGTAAGCCAGACTTGACCACCGCGCTCCGCCAGCTTGTCAAACAGCGCTGCCCGGCGCTGCGGATCCAGATGGGCCGCAACTTCATCGAGCAGCAATATCGGCCGACTTCCGCGCCGATCAGCGATCAAATCGGCATGTGCCAGAATGATCGAGAACAGCAGCGCTTTCTGTTCGCCGGTTGAGCATTTTTCGGCGGGCTGCTCTTTAGCGGTATGTGAGACCACGAGGTCGGTGCGATGCGGCCCACGGATGGTTCTGCCGGCAGCGCGGTCAGCAGGGCGATATTGCTGGAGCATCTGTAGCAGTTCACGCTCGGAATGCAGCTTATTGTCCGCCAAATGTACATTCGGTGTCGCAAAAATGCTGCTATCTGACAGGTTTAACCTCTCGTTTAGCGCCGATACCATCCGGTTCCGCGCCTCCGCGACCAACGATCCGAATTGCGCGAATTGTGCCTCCAATCCTTCCAGCCAACCGTGGTTCGCGGGATATGCATCGGCCAGAAGCCTGTTGCGTTCGCGTCGTGCGGCTTCGTACCGGGCGCAGTTTCGTGCATGAGCAGGCTCCAGTGCTGTGACTAGCCGATCGAGAAAATTCCGGCGGCCGGACGCTCCCTCTGTAAACAGGCGGTCCATGGCGGGTGTCAGCCACAATATCGAGAGCCATTCGGCGAGATCATTGGTCGGGACAGATGTCTCGTTGATTCTGGTCTTGCGCCGGTCAGGCGCCTCGACACTGGTACCGCTGCCGAGGTGGACGTCGTTCAGTTGCGCGGCGACGGCGAAATCGCCAGGTCCATTCTGACTAGCGATATCGCGGAGCGATGCGCGTCGGAGACCGCGCCCTGGCGAGAGCATTGATACCGCTTCCAGAATATTTGTCTTGCCCGCGCCGTTGGCCCCGCTGAAAACTATGAAGCCGGGTGCGGCCTTCAAACGCAACGCGGGATAGTTGCGAAAGTTGTGCAGAGTGAGTTGGGAAAGGGCCATGCTAGGGCTTGTCACTAGCTTTCGCCATCGGCGAAGAGAAGCAAATTCGGAAGGATGGGTTGTTCTGCCTACCACAAAAATGTGGCAGCCCAATAATTGGGGAATATCACCAATCCTTCGCTTTAGACAAAGTGACATTTGACGCGATATTGGACGAAGTGATTGTAATATATAGATTATGATAAACTGGCACGACCCGTGCAGAGAATATGACATCTTCGCAATGATGCGAAAAACAGGTTTAGATCGAAAGGAAATCAAAATGTTCTCGAATGTCTCCAACAATATCTCCGCCGCCGTGGCCGCCATTTTCACTGCCGCTATCTTTGTTGGCGCTAGCGTTGGCCCCGCCGTCAGCCACGCCGCTTCAGTCGTCGCTTGAACCAAGTTCACACCAGAAAGGGACACATCATGTCACATAGTCTTCAAAATTCGTTATCCGCTGCTTTTGCCGCCGCCGTTTTAGCAGCTTTGTTTGTCGGCGCCAGTATCCTGCCAGCGCTCCACAACGCATCGTCGATGGTGATCTGATGGCTGACAGAAACAAAAGCTCAGACCCCCGTCCCGGCAGCTGGCCGGACCCGGTTTCATCGAACAAAGAAAGCAATAAACCCATGAAAAACAAACTGAAACTCGACAAGGCTAATGGCAAGCTTATGGGCGTCTGCGCCGGGCTGGCGAACTGGAGCGGTATGGATGTCAACTTGCTGAGGATCATATTCGTTCTCGCGACCATATTCGGTTTCGGTTCCGCAATTATTATCTATCTGGCGATTGGTTTGATTGTCGATTGAGCGGGACAGTCACTCTCCGCTAGATGATATAACATACGGAAAATATTACATTAAAATCATGGACCGCTCCAACCAATCCGTGTAATCGAAGGCTTGTACAGTCGCATTGCAGTTGTCGGAGCGCAGATGTCCGCAAGCCATCATCATAACCACGGGCATTCCGCCCACAGCCATCATGATCGCCATGGCCCGCACGGCCATATGCCGACCAATTTCAGTCGTGCCTTCGCGCTCGGGATCGCTCTCAATATAACATATATCATTGTGGAAGTCGTTTACGGCTTGCTCGCCGGATCAATGGCCTTGCTGGCCGACGCCGGTCATAACCTGTCCGATGTTCTGGGACTGGCCGTTGCCTGGGCTGGCGCAGAGTTGGCTAAGCGGCCCCCCAGCAAGCGATTCACCTATGGCCTGGGTGGATCATCGATTCTGGCAGCGTTGCTCAATGGCCTTTTTCTCCTGGTCGCTTGCGGGGCCATCGCGCTGGAAGCCATTCAAAGATTTAGCGCCCCCAGCCCAATCGCATCAACCACGGTCATTATCGTTGCCTCGGTTGGAATCGTCATCAATTTTGGTACCGCGATGCTGTTTGTGCGCGGACAGAAAGACGATATAAACATCCGCGGTGCCTTCCTCCATATGATGGCCGATGCTGGCGTATCCGCAGGCGTCGTAGTGGGAGGCATAGTAATTTACTTCAGCGGCTGGAACTGGATCGATCCGCTCATCAGCCTGTTGATCGTTGTACTGATCTTCTGGAGTACGTGGGGCCTGCTGTCGGAAGCGGTGCGGATGTCGCTGGCGGGCGTGCCTCGGAATATCAATGTCGAAGAAGTGCAGACATATCTCGCCTCGTTGCCCGGTGTTCAAACGGTGCATGATTTGCATATCTGGCCGATGAGCACGAGCGAAACGGCAATGACAGCCCATCTTGTTTTGCCCGGCGGGCATCCGGGCAAGGGGTTTCTGGCCTCAGTTCAAAAGGACGTTTTGGCGTTGTTCTCCATCCATCATACAACCATTCAGATCGAACTTGAAGATGAGGAAGGGGCCCTCTGTCAGGTTGATTGTCACGGCGACGCCTGAGGTCAGTTTGAGTGTTGGGATTGCTCGTTCTTGTTGACCAAGGATTCTGAATCCGGACGAGCAGAGGCTCCGAAGCCAGCGAGACCAAGCAATAAACCGGGCGCGCTTTTTCCATTTGGGAATAAACGGGCGGAGGGAATGTCTCCGTCGAAGTGCCAGTATGATTGCACCAACGGACATCTTTCGTTGCGCGGTCGAAAAATAGACTTATGGTATTTTGTCATACGCGGAGCCCGAACCCGCGAGGGGGAGGATGCGTGCACGACGAAATCAAGCCGAACTGGTTGTCGGAAATTGTCCGTCGCTTTTCCGTATTCATCTATACCATCAATGGATGGACGGCAGTCCAAGAAAATCCGCCACCAAGAAAAGCGGTGATCATCGCTGCTCCGCACACTAGCAATTGGGACTTTCTCTATTTTTTTGGGCTGACAAACAAGCTGCAGATCAAGTCTTACTGGATCGGCAAGGATACGCTGTTCAAATGGCCGTGGTCAGACATGATGCGGCGCTTGGGCGGCATTCCGGTCAAGCGGTCACAATCGCAAAACATGGTTGATGTGATGGTCAGAGAATTCAACCGGCGCGACGACTTTCTCCTGACCATACCCCCCGAGGGCACACGCGGAAGTGTCAAGCAATGGCGGACGGGCTTCTATTATATTGCGCTCAAGGCAAAGGTCCCGCTGATCATCGGGTTGATGGACTATTCGAAAAAAACCGGCGGATTGGGTCCATCCTTCATGCCGTCTGGAGACTATAAGGCGGACATGCGAAAACTCAGCGATTTTTATCACAGCGTCACCCCGAAATATCCGGAAAAAGCCATGCGCGATATTATATCGACGGAACCCGGCGGAGGCGGTGAACCGCAGGCAAAAGGAGAATCCATTTGAACGTGCTCGGAGCCTTGGGGCTGAACTTTGGCCTATTGGTCGCCATCATGATCATCCTGTGGCTGATATCGATCCGGATCCGCGACGTTTCTTTTATCGATGCTTTTTGGGCTTATGGCATGGCGATCATGGCCAGCGCATCCTTTTTGCAGACCGAAATCCCGGGGCCTTTGGCATATACGATCTGGGCGCTGACCGCGCTTTGGGGCATAAGGTTGGGAACGCATCTTTTTCTTCGCTGGCGCAAGGAAGGGGAGGATCCTCGCTATAAGAAAATTCTTGGGAAAGCGATGGACAAGCAGGGAATGAGCTTTGCCAAGGCAGCGCTGCTCAGGGCTTGGGCGCTGCAGATTCCGCTGCTTTTCATCGTCTGTCTACCGGCGCAGCTTGGGATATTGCTCGCAGGTGCCGAAGGTCTCGGCCTTGTTTCGATCATCGGCGCTGTGATCGCGCTTATTGGCATCGGCTTTGAAACCATCGGTGACATGCAGCTCAAGGCGTTCAAGGCCGACCCCGATAACAAGGGCAAGGTGCTTGATACCGGCTTGTGGAAATATACCCGTCACCCCAATTATTTCGGAGATTTTTGCGCTTGGTGGGGGATTTGGTTGGTTGCAGCTCCTACCGGCTGGCCGGTTTGGGTGGCTGCAGTTGGCCCCCTGTTTCTGAGTTTCACGCTGATGAAATGGAGTGGTGCGCCCCTGTTGGAAAAAAGCCTGAAAAAGAACCGGCCGCAATATGCGGAGTATATTCAGCGGACGTCGGGTTTTTTCCCAATGCCGCCGAAGAAGGGGGAAAGCCGTTGATCAAGGGCATCCATCACGTCGCGATAGGGGTGCCGGATATCGAAGCAGCAATCGCCTTTTATTGCGATACGCTTGGCTTTTCGGTGGACTGGCGGAGTGACGTGACTGCCGACAACGACAAGGCCGGTGCCGCAGTCGGTCTGCCGGGTCTTGAAGCCAATATGGCTATGCTCAAGGGCTCTGGTGCCCGCATTGAACTTTGGCAATATACCGATCCACATCCGCGTGACCGGCGCAGCGATCCTGCTGATCTGGGCTATCCGCATATGGCTCTGGCGGTTGAAGATATCGAGACTGAATATGACCGGCTGACGATAGCGGGGATGACGTTTGTCGGACCACCCGTCGACTTCGGGACGCAAAAAGCGATCTATGGCCGGGACCCGTTTGGCAATCTCATCGAGTTGCTGGAAGAGACATCAGTCTAAGCAGCTTTTTTGAGCAGCTTGTTTTCGATGATATTGGCAAATACCTCGGTATCCTGGGCGCCGGGGACCATGAACTTTTTGTTGAAGATGAAGGCCGGCACGCCCGTGATGAAACGATCCTGCCATTCGGATTCCACGGCCCGAACCTCGGCAGCGAACATATCTGTTTCAAGCAGATCGCTTGCGCGTTTTTCATCGAGACCAACCGATGCCGCGATATCCGCCAACGTCTCATGATCGCTGACATTTTTGCCATCGGTAAAATGGGCCTTGAAAAGTGCCAGTTTGAGCGCGGTTTGCTTGCCGGTTTCGCCGGCCCAGTGCAGCAGGCGGTGCGCATCAAATGTGTTCACCATGCGCATATTTTCATTATGGTTGAAGTCAAAGTCGAGATCATCTCCCGCGCTGCGCAAACGCTCTCGATTGGCTTGGCTTTGTTCTGGCGTAGCGCCATATTTCTCAGCCATATGTTCGTTGATGGACTGTCCCTCGGGCGGCATGGAAGGGTTGAGTTCAAAGGCATGCCAGCTTAACTCGAAGCGCGCCTGTCCGGCAAATTGGGCCATCGCTTTTTCGAGTTTCTTGTAACCGATGATGCACCATGGGCACACGACATCCGAGACAATATCAATGGTGATGACGGGGGTCTCGGACATGGTAATTTCCTTGGTTGGTATCAGGCCTTCTCGAGGGTGCATTGTAGCGGATGTTCGTTCTTTCGAGCAAAATCCATAACCTGAGTGACTTTCGTTTCGGCAACCTCGTAACTGAAAGTGCCGCAGACCCCGACGCCTTTCTGGTGGACATGGAGCATGACGCGTGTTGCCTCATCAATGTCCATATTGAAAAATCGCTTCAGCACCAGAACGACGAACTCCATCGGCGTGTAATCATCATTGAGAATTAGCACCTTGTAGGGGCTGGGCTTCTGGGTCTTGGCCCGGGTCTTGGTGGCGATCCCCAGATTTGTGTTGTCGTCGTCATCCGATCCCTTGTCCGGATCGTCGCCCATGACAGCCGGGAGACTGACACAAGGTCGCCGATTGGATTGCGAGAACGGGAAAAGAATCTGCTGCTTCATCATTAGCTTCAGGATATGGTATTTTTACCCCTGAGGGCAAGGGTGGGATTGATAGTTTTCACAGCTTTTGTGCTTGGCGGTGTGAATAGGGCGCAAAAAAAGGGCCGCTCCAACGGAACGGCCCTTTTTGATCGGTTGGAAAAGCGGCTTAAGCGGCTTTTTTCAATTCCTTGCGGATTTCGCTGACGCGATCAGCAATCGGCTGATAGGCTTTGCCCGCAAGCTTCACAACGGCATCAGCGTTGTTCGAGGTCTGGTCCATAACCCGGTCCAGTCCGCTGCGTACATAGTCAGCCTGCTTTTCAAACATGTCCTTTGGCGTCGCAACGCTGAACAGGCCTTGCAGAGCGCGGCTGGCTTCAACAAAATTCTCGCGGGTATATTTGACGTTTGTTTTGCCGATTTCCTGGGCGCCCTTGGCAGCAATCTTGCCGCTTTCGATCAGGGTTTCGACATTCTCACGATTGAATTCAACCGCATTTTTCGACAGCGCAACAGCACGGTCAGCGGCTGCTTTGGCACGTGCTTGTGCGTCGGCGGTCATGGTTTCGAAACGCGAACCCAGCTTCTCAGCAGTTTTCTTTGCGGTGTTAGCAGCCTTGGTGTTGGCCGCTTTGGTGTTTTTTGCAACGCGCTTGGTTGCGGTGGTTTTAGTGGTAGCCATTTTCTTGGTTCCTTTGGTCGTTTTTTTCAATGTGGTTTTGGCAACTGGCTTTGCTGCGACTTTGCGTTTCGCTGGGGCCTTCTTCGTTGCCGGTTTGGATGCTGCGGTTTTTTTGACAGCAGTTTTGGTCGCTGTCGCCGGTTTAGCAGCGGGAGCCACCGGCTTTTGGGTTTCGGTCGTTGCCGGAGCTGGATTGGCTGCGGCTTTTTCGGCTTGTGACGCCGGCTTGTCGGAAATATTGGTCGCAGACGCCGCTGCCGCATAAGCTGCGTCAGCAGAGAGCGAGCCGGTTACTTTATCTGCCGGAGCAGTAGATGTTTCGTTCTTGGTATCAGCCATCGGTTATCTCACTTCTATGTTGCAGTGCACAAATAAGGCATCTGACGACGGATGTCAAGAAAAATGGTGCAGTGCACAATAAACCGCTTGCTTGAGGTATTAAGGCTGCTAATTCAGATGGCTAGTCCGACGATCGCTTTGGCAGGCCCCGTCATTTGCCGAGTTTGTGAGGACAAATAGCATACCCCATTTGGTGCAATGCGATCAATTTCAGTGGTTCCACACAAGTTCTGCTGTAACAGGATCAAGATATTCACCGAAAGTCCCCCATGTCCGCTCTGATAGCTATCGCCACCGCCGTTCCCGATCACCGGATCACGCAAGCTGAAGTGCTATCCGTACTGGCCAAGGCGAGGGGGTCGGCGCTGCCCGCACGGCTGGAACAGATCCTCGGCAATAGCGGGATCGACCAACGTTACCTGGCCTGCGACGCCGACTATTATCTGAAGCCGCGCAGCTGGGCCGACCGGGCGGCGATTTATGATCAAGTTGGCAGGCGGCTGGCGCATAAGGCAACCGGAGATGCGCTCGACAAGGCGTCGTTATTGCCCTCCGATATTGACGCCATTGTCCTGATTTCAACGACTGGCACGATGACGCCGTCGATTCCGAGCCGAATGATCGAGGCGATGGGTTTTGATCCGTCAACCCAAACCATTCCGGTTTTTGGCTATGGCTGCGCCGGCAGCG
>PFJE01000093.1:13852-47625 GCA_002783865.1 Sphingomonadales bacterium CG_4_10_14_3_um_filter_58_15 | reverse complement strand
ATCGTCGGACAAACCATCATCGCGGATGGCGGGCTGCTGCTTTAGTGCCCGCGCCTACGGGGGCCGGTTCCTGATTCACCGCCTTGCCGGTCCACCAGAACAGGAAGCTTGCCATCGACAGGCTCACCACCACCGTCGCAATCACCGCATAGTTGAGCGACAGGCTGCCATAGGCGTCGGCCCAATTGTCGCTCATCAAGCCGATCAAGGCGGGCCCGATGCCATAGCCGAGCAGATTGATCGACAGGCTGCTGATCGATGACGCCGTGCCGCGTTCGGTGGGCAGGACCGCCGACTGGACCATGGAGATGGCCGCGCCCTGCGTCGACACCAGCAATACATAACCACATATATAGAGGGCCAAGGTCATTTCGAGGCTGCTCGACAGCAGGCAAAAGGTCCAGAAGGGCAGGACCATCATCACCGCCAGAGCACAATACCAGGGCCGCCATCTCGGGTTTTTCTTGGCGAGAAAATCCGCGAGATACCCGCCCAGGACCATCCCCGGAACACCACCCGCAAACAACACCGCCCCCAGATAGACGCCGACCTCTCCCTGGGTGACATCAAAATTGCGGATCAGGGTCGGGGCCAGCCAGATCGCAAAGGCGAAAGAGGGGATATTGGTGAAGCTATTGGCGAGCACCACCCGGACAAAGACGCTGTTCATCCACAGCGACCGCATCGTGATCAGGAACGGCTGCTGCTTTTCTGCGCCGGCCGGCTGCGCCTGTCGTGCGAAAAAGCGGCCCCGCGCGGGCTCGACAACGGTGAAATAGAGCAGGATCGCCAGCGCTATGCCCGGCAGCCCGAGAATGACAAAGGTCCAGCGCCAGCCATAGGCTTCCGCAATCAAACCGCCTGCGGCATAGCCGAGTACCGGCCCCAGCACCGCGCCGACGGCAAATATGCCCATCGCCCGCGACAATTCGTGCGGCGCAAAATAATCGGTGATGATCGAGACCGACGGCGGGCCGCCGCCCGCTTCCCCGACCCCGACACCCAGACGGGCGAGCAGCAAGGTCCAGAAACCCAGAGCGGCACCGCAGACCGCCGACATCAGGCTCCATAAGGCCAGTGATATCGCGACCATATTCTTGCGGTTGGTGCGGTCCGCCAGTCGGCCGGCCGGCACCCCCAGCAACAGATAGAAGACGGTAAATGCAGTGCCGGCGAGCAGGCCGATCTGGGTGTCGCTCAGCACGAATTCGGCTTTGATATCCTCGATCAGGATCGACATCACCAGCCGGTCGGCGATGTTGAACATGAAGGTCAGCATCAGCATGATCAGCACATAATAGCGATAGACACCGCCCGAAGCCGGGCCTGAATTCATATTCATTTGCACCCTCTCCAAAGGATGCATGTGGCGTAGCGTGAAAAAGGGGACAGAGCCAGACGGGCTCCATCCCCTTAATTGATAGGGTCAAAAGTCGTGCGGACCGCATGCCGTTCGGGCTGAGCTTGGCGAAGCCCATTTGAACCAGCACTCGATTCCGCGTTCATCCTTCGACAGGCTCAGGACGAACGGATTTTGTCCGGCTAGGCTGCGGTCAGCGCAATATGCCGCCGCATATGATGGTCGACGCTGCCGAACTCGCCCTCGATGATCGACAGGCGCTTGAAATAGCTGCCCACCGCCAGCTCGTCGGTCATGCCCATGCCGCCATGGGTCTGGATCGCTGACTGGCCGATGAACCGGCCCGCCTGACCGATCCGCACCTTCGCCGCAGAAACATTCTTCTTGCGCGTTGCGGCATCCTCATCGAGCTTGATCGTCGCGAGATAGCACATCGACACCGACTGCTCATATTCCATCAGCATGTCCGCCATCCGGTGCTGCAGAACCTGGAAGGAACCGATCGGAACGCCGAATTGCTTGCGCTGGCGTGAATAGTCGAGCGTGGTCTCGTTGGTCACCTTCATCGCGCCAACCGCTTCGGCGCAGGTAGCCGCAGTCGCTTCGTCGACCACTTTCTCGATCAGCGGCAGGCCATTGCCAGCCTCACCGATCAGCGCGTCGCCGGAGAGTTTCACATTCTCGAAATAGACTTCCGAGGCGCGGCGTCCGTCAACCGTGGCATAGTCGCGCGTGCTCACGCCCTGTGCATCCTTGGCGACGATGAAGACGGACACGCCGTCCTTGTCGGTCTGGCCACCGGAGGTGCGCGCAGTGACGACAAAATGCGTCGCCCATGGTGCGCCAATCACAACTGCCTTGTGGCCGTTGAGAACATAATTACTGCCATCGGCCTTGGCCGTGGTTTCGAGATTGGCGAGGTCATAGCGCCCGCGCGGCTCGGCATAGGCGAAGGCAAAGATCATCTCGCCGGAAATGATTCCGCCGATATATTCTTCGCGTTGCGCGGTGCTGCCGCCATGTTTCAGGAAACCGCCAGCGCAGACCACGCTCGGAATGAATGGCTCGACCGCGAGGCCCTTGCCGAATTCTTCCATGATGATCATCGCTTCGGTAGCACCGCCGAAACCGCCATCTTCTTCCGAAAAAGGCGCGGCCAGCATACCGAGTTCGGCGAGCTGTGCCCAAAGCTCCGGCCGCCAGCCGGATTCGCTGGCGATTACGCCGCGCCTTGTGTCCCAGTCATATTGTTCACGGATCAGGCGCGAGATTCCGTCGCGCACCATATTCTGTTCGTCGGTAAAGTCGAAATCCATATTCGTTCCCCTGTGTCGGTCCGGTTAAAGGCCGAGAATCATTTTGGTGATGATATTGCGCTGGATCTCGTTGGACCCGCCGTAGATCGACGTCTTGCGCATGTTGAAATAGGTCGGTGCCGCATGATGGGCATAGTCCGGACCAATCGGGAAGTCGTTCGACCCGTCATCCGGGAAGCTGCGGAAATCGGGAGCGCCATAATAGCCAACCGCTTCCAGCGTCAGCTCGGTCAGGCGCTGCTGGATCTCGGTGCCCTTGACCTTGAGCAGGGAACTTTCCGGTCCCGGGCCCTTGCCCGCCTGTTCACCCGCCAATGTTCTCAGCTCGGTGATTTCCAGCGCCGAGAGATCGATCTCCAGCTGGCTGATCTTGGTGGCAAATCCCATATCCTCGATCAGCGGCTTGCCATCGAGCATTTCCGAGGCAGCAATTTCCTTCAGCTGTTCGACACCGCGCTTGGAGCGCGCCACGCCGGCAATGCCGGACCGTTCGTGCGCGAGCAGGAACTTGGCATAGGTCCAGCCCTTATTCTCTTCGCCAATCAAGTTGGTCGCAGGTACGCGGACATCGGTCAACCACACTTCGTTGACCTCATAGCCGCCGTCGATCAGCTTGATCGGGCGGACCTCGATGCCGGGCGTGTTCATGTCGACCAGAATGAAGCTGATGCCCATCTGCGGTTTGGGCGCATCCGGGTCGGTGCGGCAGAGGAAGAAGCCCCAGTCGGCATGCTGGGCCAGCGTTGTCCAGGTTTTCTGGCCGTTGAGGATATAGTCGTCGCCATCGCGCACGGCGCTGGTTTTCAGCGAGGCGAGATCGGAGCCAGCACCGGGCTCGGAATAGCCCTGACACCACCATACATCACCCGAGCGAATACCGGGCAGATGCTGCGCTTTCTGTTCTTCATTGCCGAATGTGTAGATCACCGGTCCGACCATCGCGACGCCAAAGGGCAGCGGCATGACGGTGTTTTTCCGGGCATTTTCTTCCGACCAGATATAGCGCTGCGTCGGCGTCCAGTCGGTGCCGCCATATTCCTTGGGCCAGGCCGGAACCGACCAGCCCTTCTTGCCGAGAATCTTGTGCCAGGCGAGCATGTCCTCGCGGCTCATCTCGTCCTGCACGCCGCGGGTGCCGATATTCTGCGGATAATTATTTTCAATAAATTCACGCACTTCGGCGCGAAAGGCCTTTTCTTCTTCGGTGAATTCCAGATTCATGGGAGCGCTCCTTGGTCAGAATTTGGCCGGACTATAGGCTGAAAACCGCTGAAAACAAGCAATTAACCGAGCAATTAAGGTGACGCTACGGCAAGCGCGGATCGGCACCGTCATCGCTTGGGCATCGGACCTCTTGGTCCTTGTCGAACTGGCCGATGGAATAGCCTGATCGGCTCCCCGCACCGGATGCGGGTCAAGCCCATGCCCCAAAGGCCACTTGGCTTGGCCCGGTCGCTCCGCTATAAGTTGCAAATTGCCATTCAATCATCCGGGTGAAACTGCCATGATCAAGCTGAACGTCAACGGTCAATCCAGGGAAGTCGATGTCGACCCGGCAACACCGATATTATGGGTCGTCCGCGAAAATCTGGAAATGCCCGGTACCAAATTCGGCTGCGGCATCGCCCAGTGCGGCGCCTGCACGGTGCATCTGGATGGCAAACCGATCCGCAGTTGTTCGACCCCCGTATCTGCCGCCGAAGGCAAGAGCATCACCACCATCGAAGGTATCGCCAGCGAAGACGGCACATTGCACAAGGTCCAGCAAGCCTGGATCGAAGCCCAGGTTCCGCAATGCGGCTATTGCCAGTCCGGCCAGATCATGTCGGCGACGGCGCTGCTGCTGAAAAACCCGCAGCCCACCGACGCGCAGATCGACGCCGCGATGGCCGGCAATGTCTGTCGCTGCGGCATGTACAACCGGATTCGCACAGCGATAAAGGCCGCGGCCGGCATCGAGCTGACCACCGTGCAGGAGACGGTGGCATGAGCAAGAACAACACAGCGACCGACAAGCCCGGCAAAACCGGCAAATGGACGCGCCGCGCCTTTATCGGTGCAGGCGTGGTTGCCGGCAGCGCGCTGGTGGTCGGCGTTGCCGTCCGTCAGGGCAATCCAATCGACCGTCTGAGCCCGCTTTTGGCCAAAGGCGAGAATGAGCGTTTGCTCAACGCCTGGGTCAAGGTCGATGCCGACAATATTGTCACCGCCGTCATCCCGCATGTCGAGATGGGCCAAGGAGTCTATACCGCGCTGGCGCAGATGCTGGCCGACGAGATGGATGCGGACTGGAACAAGGTACGGATTCTCGAAGCGCCGGCGGACATGCAATATGTCTCCGATTCGATCGCCCGCGATTTTCTGGCTCCCGATCTCGATGTCCCGGCAATTTTCGAACCGACGGTCACCGGCGGCATTTTGGAACTGGCACAGGCGATGGGCCTGCAATTTACCGGCGGCAGCTATTCGGTGCGCGCCACCGGTCAGCGCGCGATGCGCACCGCCGGCGCGGCGGCGCGCGAAATGCTGGTCGCGGCCGCGGCTAGCGAATGGCAGGTACCGGCTGGCGAAATTACCACTGCGAACAGCATGATCCTCCATGCCGGAAGCGGCAAGTCCGAGCCCTTTTCGAAATTCGCTCTCGCCGCAGCGGAGCAAAGCCTGCCCGCCAAACCGACACTGAAATCTCCGGAAAATTACACCATCATGGGCCAGCCCAAGGCCCGCCACGATATTCCGGCAAAGGTCGATGGCAGCGCGGTATTTGGTATCGATGCCCAGGTCCCGGGGATGAAATATGCGGCGGTCAGGGCCGCTCCGGTGGTCGGCGCAACAATCGAATCGATGGATGCCAGCGCCGCCAAAACCATGCCCGGCGTGCTGCAAATCCTCAATATGGGCGATTTTGTCGCGGTGGTCGCCGATGGCTATTGGCAGGCCCAGCAGGCGCTGAACAGCATCGATGCGAAATATAGCAAAAGCGAAGGCGATAGCCTCGATCAGGATGCGCTGTTTGCCCGCTATGCCACCCATCTTGATGAAGCCGGTGATGACGGCGGCGATATGGAAACCGAAACAGGCGATGTCGCCAAGGGCTTTGCCAGCGCAGCGATCAAGGTTGAGGCCGAGTATAAAGTCCCGTTCCTCGCCCATGCGACGATGGAGCCAATGAACTGCACCGCCTGGGTCCGCGACGGCAAATGCGATGTCTGGTCAGGCCATCAGGCGCCGGTCAATGCACGCCAGGCAGCGGCTGATGCCGCCGGTCTGCCGTTCGAGGATGTCACCTATCACAACGCCTATCTCGGCGGCGGGTTCGGACGCCGGTCGGAAAGCGACAATATCACGATGGCGACGCGGATCGCCAAGGCCACCGGCTATCCGGTCAAGATGATCTGGTCGCGGGAAGAGGATACGGCGCAGGATCATTACCGTCCATCAGCGACCAGCCGCTTTCGGGGCGGGCTCGACAAGGATGGCAAGGCGGTCAGCTGGGACAATATCCACACCCATTTGTTCGATCCCAAAGATGCGCCGACCGTGCCCTATTACAACATCGCCAGTCACAAGATTCGCAAGGTCGATGTGCCGACCCAGTTGCGCTTTGGCCCCTGGCGGTCGGTCGATCACAGCCAGCACGGCTTCTTCATCGAATCCTTTGTCGATGAAATGGCCGATGCTGCCGGCAAGGACGGCTATACCTTTCGCCGCGAACTGCTCGCGGGGTCGCCGCGCCATTTGAAAGTGCTCGACACCGCGGCAAAAATGTCCGGCTGGGGCAGCGCGCTGCCCGAAAAACATGGTCGCGGCATCGCCTTCGTGCCGTCATTCGGATCGATCGTCGCGCAGGTCGCCGAAGTCGATATGAGCGGCGCCAAACCGAAGGTGAAAAAAGTCTATGTCGCCGCCGATCCCGGCTTTGTCATCAATCCCGACGGCTTTACCGCGCAGATGGAAAGCGCCATTGCCTATGGCCTGACCGCAGCGCTCTATGGTGAAATTACGCTCAAGGATGGCAAGGTTCAGCAAAGCAATTTCCACGACTATCCGATGCTCCGGATTAACGAGATGCCCGAGGTCGAAGTGGCTTTGATCAATGGCGATCACAAGCATCTCGGCGGCGGTGGTGAACCGGGCCTGCCGCCGATTGCGCCCGCCGTGACCAACGCGATTTTTGCCGCCACCGGCAAGCGGATTCGCGAGCTGCCCTTGTCCAAACACAGCTTTGCCTGATCGGAACCGAACCATGACCACCGTGCGAACTTTTGCCTGCCTCACAGTCTTTCTGCTCGCGGGCTGCAGCGCTGATGCCGCACCCGGACCGGTGGAGCAGATCATCGTCCGCGAACCCGGCGCGGCGCCGGTAGCAACCGCCGCCACTGCTGTCGCTGCGGATGGCGGTTCGGCAAGCGCCCTGCTCGCCGAGGGAAAGGCTGCCTTTGCCAATTGCGCCGCCTGTCATACAATCGAGAAAGGCGCGACCAATGGCGCCGGGCCGAATCTGTTCGGGATCGTTGGTAAAGCCGCCGGTGCGGTCACCGGATTTGCCTATTCTGATGCCTTGAAAGCTTCCGGAATTATCTGGACGGCCACCAATCTGGATAGCTATCTCGCCGATCCGGCCGCAAAGATTCCGGGCACCACGATGGTCGCCGGTGCGATCGCGGAGCCGGCCAAGCGAGAAGCAGTGATCACCTATCTGGAAAGCGCCACCGCCAATTGAGCACGCATTGACCAAGAACTCCGGCATCCTGCTGGCGTTGCTGGCCGCGGGACAGTCCCGCAGATTTGGCGAGCGGGACAAGCTGAGCGCGTTGCTGGGTGGCAAGATGCTCGGCCTGCATGCAGCGGAAGTGGGAGCGGCCATGCCTTTCGCCCACAAGCTGGTGATCGGGTCGCCAGAGCATCGCTGCGCAGCACAATGGCGCGATCTCGGCTATCAGATCCTCGCCAACGATGACGCCGCGCAAGGCCAGGCAACTTCCGTCCGGCTTGCCGCCGCTCACGCCATCAAATGCGGCGCCAGCGGACTGTGTATCCTGCTCGCCGACATGCCCTTTGTGACGCGCGACCATCTCGGCCAGCTGCTCGCCGCCTTCGCGCAATCGGGCGGTACCGTGGCATCGAGCCGCGACGGGCGCGCCATGCCACCGACGATTTTTCCCATCGATAAACTGGAGCCGCTAACCACCCTGCAAGGGGATACCGGCGCTCGTCGATTGCTGTCAGACGCCCATCTGATAGCTGGCGACGATGATCTGCTCTTCGATATAGATACAGCCGAGGACCTTGCCCGGGCCAATGAAAAAACCGCGCGACCTGGCTAGAGAGCCATCATTCCCGGTCCAGTCTGCGGCCCAGTTTCACGAAGAACAGGATCAGGAAAGGGACCAGCAGAAAGGACAGGACAACCTTGGCCGAACCCTGGCCCAGCAGCAATTGCCCGATCGGACGCTCGCCGTAAAAGGCGATGGTGATGAAAATCACCGTATCGACAATTTGCGACAGGGCACTGGCAATGGCGGCACGCAGCGCCAGCATCGCGCCTTTCATATTGGCCAGGCGGGAGAAGATATAGACGTTGAGAAACTGCGACACGCCATAAGCGATGATCCCGGCGAACATCAGCCTTGCGCCCTGCGACAATATGATCGGAAAGGCTTCTTTGGCCGGTTCGTACATGCCCGGATCGGTCGGCAGCGCCAGCACGATCTGAATCAGGATGATCGCCGTGATCAGCGGAACGAAGCCAAAGCGGACCAGCCGGTTGGCCACATCCCGACTGTGCAATTCGGCGACCGAGCTTGACAATACCACCAGCAGCAGGAAAGGGAAGATTCCGGATTCGACCGCCAAGGGGCCGATCGCAACCTGCTTCGCGCCCAATATTCCGGCGATGCAGGTCATGCCGCCATAGAGAACCGCGAAGACGAACAGCGAGCGCGGGATGAGACTGGTTTTTGATGTTTCTGTCATCGCGGTGACCTAGCGCGGTCGGTGGCAAAAAAAAAGAAATAGTCACGCCGCGCAATTTTTCTATAGGGAAAAAGATACAGGCAACACAGATCGCGGCCCTTCTTGTCGCGCGATCGGGGGATCATTTGCAGAGACTGGCAGTTTATTGTGGCGCCAACAGCGGGAAAGACCCGACTTACGCTGCAGCTACGATCTTGCTCGGCAAGGCCATGGCGGCGCGCGGCGTCGATCTGGTCTATGGTGGCGGTCGTCTAGGGCTGATGGGGGTCATCGCCGACACGGTGCTGGCTGAAGGCGGACAGGTCCACGGCGTGATCCCGGAAATGCTGAAAGATCTGGAAGTCGCGCATACCGGAGTGACCGAACTGCACATCGTTCCCAATATGCACGAGCGCAAGGCCAGGATGACCGATCTGACCGATGCCTTTGTCGCCTTGCCGGGCGGCGTCGGCACGATGGACGAATTGTTCGAGGCCTGGAGCTGGAACGCGCTTGGCTATCATAACAAGCCCTTCGCCATCCTGAATGTCGGCGGTTACTGGGACGCGCTCATCGCCTTTCTCGACACCATGGCCGAACAGGGCTTTGTCTCGGCCGAACGGCGCAAGCATCTGATCGTCTCCGACGATATCGACGATTGCCTCGACCGGCTCGCCGCCGCCTGCACCGCCGAAGCGGGCAGTTTCAAATGGTAGAAGCAATGCGGCCCCAATCTGCGATCGGAAGAGTAGCATGATGCCCATCCTGACAAGCATCGCTGGCATGGCCCTGATCCTGCTGATCGCTTTTGGTCTGTCGACCGGACGCCGCAATATCCGGTTCCGGGTGGTCGGTGCCGCCTTCGCCCTGCAGGCCGGGATCGCCGTGATCGTGCTCTATATTCCTGCCGGGAAGCGGATCATCGAAGCGATGGCCTTCGGCGTCTCCAATCTGCTCGGCTATGCATCGGCCGGCACCAATTTCATCTTTGGCCCGCTCGCCGACCCGTCGATTGGCGGCAACAGCTTCGCGATCGCCGCGCTGCCGGTGATCATCTTCTTCTCGGCACTGATCTCGATACTCTATTATCTCGGCGTCATGCAGTTCATCATCAAATGGGTCGGCGGCGGCATCCAGAAAATTACCGGCATCTCGAAAGTCGAATCGCTTTGTGCCGCGGCCAATATCTTCGTCGGCCAGTCGGAATCGCCGCTGGTCATTCGCCCCTATCTCGCCAGCCTGACCCAGTCGCAACTGTTCACCGTAATGAGCGTCGGCATGGCCGGCGTCGCCGGCACGATCCTGGCCGCCTATGCCGCGATGGGCATTCGCATCGACTATCTGCTCGCCGCCGCCTTCATGTCGGCGCCCGGCGGCATATTGATGGCCAAGATCATCATGCCGGACAATCCCGAGGACCCTGCCCCTGAAGAGCTGGTCATCGCTGTCGAATATGAGGATGAAAAACCCGCCAATATCATCATGGCCGCCGGCATGGGCGCGCAGACCGGCGTCAAGCTGGCGGTCGCGGTCGGCGCGATGGTGCTGGCCTTTGTCGCTCTGGTCGCTCTCGCCAATGGCCTGCTCGGCGGCATCGGCGGCTGGTTCGGCTATCCCGACCTCAGCTTCCAGCTGGTGATCGGCTATATTTTTGCCCCGATCATGTATCTGCTCGGCGTCCCCTGGGAAGAAGCGCTCGGTGCCGGCGGCCTGTTCGGCACGAAGGTGGTGCTCAACGAATTTGTCGCTTTCATCGAACTGGGCAAGATCCAAGCCGGCATTTCGCCGCTGACCAACGCGATTGTCATCTTCGCCCTGTGCGGCTTCGCCAATTTCAGCAGCATCGCGATTCAGCTCGCGGTCACCGGCGGCCTTGCGCCCAATCAGCGCCCGGTCATCGCCCGGCTCGGCCTGCGCGCCCTGGCCGCGGGCTCGCTTGCCAATCTGATGAGCGCGGCGCTCGCCGGCATCCTGCTGTCGCTCGGCTGACGGATCGCGATTGACAAATACGCCCGAGGACGCATCTTAACGCTATGACCCAGACAAAAGACACGCTCGCCGCTGTTTCGCTCGCCATGGCGGACCAAGACCCCGATGGCTTTGCCGATCGCATCGGCCGCAGCTTTGCTGACTGGGGCTTTGCCGTGGTCGCCGACCATGGCATCCCCGCCGAACTGATCGAACGCGCCGAAGCCATGTCGCGCGCCTTTTTCGCGCTGCCCGAAGATGTGAAACGATCCTATCATATTGTCGGCGGCGGCGGTGCCCGCGGCTACACGCCGTTCGGCACCGAAAGCGCCAAGGATTCGGATATCCAGGATCTCAAGGAATTCTGGCATATCGGCCGCGACCTGCCCGCCGACCACCCGTTCGAACCCTATATGCCGCCGAATGTCTGGCCAAAGGAACTCGACGGTTTCCGCGAAACCTATCTCGAAATGTTCGCCGCTTTCGACCAGGCCGGCGCGCGCATCCTGGAAGCCATCGCCCGCTTTCTCGACCTCTCGCCCGATTTCTTCGTCGACACGGTGCGCGACGGCAATTCGGTGATGCGGCTGATCCACTATCCGCCGGTGCCGGAGGATTCGCCTGCCGTACGCTCCGGCGCGCATGAGGATATCAACACCATCACCCTGCTGATCGGCGCCGAGGAAGCGGGTCTGGAATTGCTCGACCGCCAGGGCAACTGGCGCGCCGTTACCCCGAAAGCGGGCGAGCTGGCAGTGAATATCGGCGACATGCTGCAGCGGCTGACCAATGACCGCCTGCCGTCGACCACCCACCGTGTGGTCAATCCGGCGCCGGAGCGGCGCGGCTTTTCCCGCTATTCCATGCCCTTCTTCCTGCATTTCCGGCCCGATTATCTGATCGAGACATTGCCGAGCTGCGTCGATGACAACCATCCGAACCGCTACCCCGAACCGATTACCGCGCACGACTATCTGCAACAGCGGCTGCGCGAGATCGGCCTGATATGAGGCCAAAAGCGGTCGGCATCAGCGGTGGCAGCTGTTCCGGTAAAACAACGCTGACTCACAAGATATTTCAACGGCTCGGCCCCGACCAATGCGTGATCCTGCCGCAGGATGATTATTTTTTCGGCCTCGGTGACGCGCCGGAAGGCAAGGGCGGCCCCAATTTTGACCATCCCCACGCGGTCGATTTCGATCAGCTGCGCGATCAGCTGGCGCAGCTGAAAAACGGCCAGGCGATCGACCGGCCCCTCTACGATTTCCCGACCCATATGCCGAAAGCGGAAACCGAGCGCACCGAACCGCGGCCGGTGATATTGATAGACGGCATCTTGATCCTGCAACACCAGCCGCTGCGCGAGCTTCTCGATCTCAGCATCTTCGTCGAATGCGATTCCGAGACCCGTTTTGCCCGGCGACTCAAACGCGATGTCCGCGAACGGGGACGCACGCCGCAGTCGGTGCACGAACAATTCGCCAATCAGGTCGGGCCGATGCACGATCTCCACGTCGAACCGTCAAAAAACCATGCCGATATCGTGATAAATTCGCAACAGTGCGAATCGGCCTTTGATGACCTGTTCCGGATCGTGATGTCCCGGATATAACGTAATAAAACAATCTGTTGTTTCAAACTAATCAGCACAAGAAATGCGTTTTCCTACCGAGGCTGGCGGGACAAATTCTATCCCTAAAAATTAAAATGCTGCACTGCAGCAGGTCTCCTTTCGTTTGAGACAAAACTGTCATTGAAGTCGCCTAGGGACGACCTGCTTTGGTCTCGCTGTCGTTTAATTTTAGCCGATCATCTCATTTAGATCTTTTTTCAATGTCGTTCATGAACGGGGAATGCATATCATGAAAATCAAATATCTTTTGGCTGCCAGCATTGTCAGCCTTTCCACGGCGGGCCTGATGGCCGTTCCAGCTGCGGCACAACAAATTACTTCCGGCGTTGAAGGAAAGGTGACCGACGAAAACGGTGCGCCTTTGCAAGATGCGACTATCACCGTCACTGATATGCGCACAGGTTCCGCGCGATCGGTCACTACCGACAACAACGGCTTCTTCCGCGCTGGTAACCTGATCACCGGCGGGCCGTATAGCGTTACCGCTTCGGCTTCCGGGTTCGAAGGCCAAACCTTGGAAGGTCTGCAGATCAACCTTTCCGGCAACACCGAACTTACCTTCAACCTTTCTTCGGGTTCGGACCAGAACATCATCGTCGTGACTGCCGCCCGTGCCAATGTGTCCCAGCTTGCGATCGGCCCCGGACAATCTTTCAATCAGGAGGTTCTCGAAACATTCCCTACAATTTCACGAGACGTTCGCGATTTCATCCGTCTTGACCCTCGCGTCAGTCTGGAGCGGGAAGGCGGTAGCACCGTAGACCGTATATCCTGTCTCGGCGGCAACGATCGAACCAACACCTTCACGGTTGATGGAATTATCCAGGCCGACAATTTTGGTTTGAACGGCACGCCCTTTGCTTCCCGCAACTCGTTACCACTTCCATTTGATTCCATCCGGGAAACGTCCGTTGAATTTGCACCTTTTGACGTCGAATATGGTCAGTTTACTGGTTGCGCCGTCAACGTCGTTACCAAATCCGGTCAAAATACATTTCATGGAAGCGCCTTTTTCAGCTACCAGAATTCCGACTTGACGGGCGACAATATCGCTGGCACTCCTGCCGGAGTTCCGGATTTCGAAAACAAGCGCTGGGGCGCAACTTTGTCGGGACCGATCATCCCTGATCACATTTTCTTCCACGCTGGCTATGAAGAAGGTGATTTTGGCGGCGGTATCCAGGATTTGGGGCCGGTTGGCGCTGGTTTTGTCAATGAGCAGGAATTTATTGATCTTGACACTTTCAATGACATCGCAAGCATCATCGAAGGCACCTATGGTATTGAGGTTGGTGAACTAGGTCGTGCCTTGCCGGAAACCAATACTCGCTATTTCGGTCGGTTAGACTGGTTTATCAACGATCAGCATCGGCTGGAAGTGACGTATCAAAAGCTCGACGAATCGAAAACATTGGCAGATGATTTTGGTAGTGAGCAGGTTACTGGTTTGGGCAGTTATCGGGCAGAGGGCACAAGCTCCGACTATTATGCGGCCCGTATCTTCTCCGAATGGACCGACAATCTTTCTACGGAAATCCGGGTTTCTCGTGCAGACGTGATGGATATTCAGGATCCGCTCAACGGTGGTGAAGCGCAAAATGGTAATCCTATTCCTCGGATCATTGTTGGTGTGGAAAACCCCGTAAACGGTGAACGCGGTACGTTCCAGGCCGGTCCTGGCCAGTTCCGTTCAGCCAACGCGCTGCAAACCCAGATCGACCAGCTCAAGTTCAAGGTCAATCTGCTCGCTGGTGACCATGATTTGACCTTTGGTACAGAAATCAATGAACTGGATGTGTTCAACCTGTTCGCGGCCAATGCGACCGGCACATTCTACTTCCAGAATGTCGACGATCTTCGCGCCGGCTTGTTGAGCCCGGGGTCAGATTTCTCGACCTTCGCAACATCGGATGAAGTCGTGACCGGTGAAGCTGGCGGGTTTCTGATCAATGCTACTCCGACCGGAGACATCAACGAAGCGGCAGCGTCCTTCACCCGCACAATCTTTACCTTTTACGCGCAAGACAAGTGGCGAGTGAACGATCAACTGAGCCTGCTGGGCGGCGTCCGGGTTGATTTCTTTGACGGTGATGCACCCCGAGCCAACCCCAATTTTCTGGCGCGCTACGGATTTACCAACCAGAACCCATTCAGCAAGCTGGACCCGGTTATCCAGCCGCGTTTGGGTCTCACCTATAATCTGGACAATGACGGGCTTTTCTCAAACACTCAGGTCAAGGGTGGCGTTGGTATCTTCTCCGGCGGTGATCCAACGGTGTGGTTTTCTAATGCTTTCTCGAACAACGGATTTTCGACCGGGCAGGGCGATTTAAGAGCGGCGGGTTGTGCTGGATTGCCTACGGTCAGCGGCCAAGTTGATGTCACTCCCAATGGCGGTCCATTCACCGGTGTTCCTACGTGTGCGATTGCCGATGGTTCGGCCAGGGCAGCTGCGGGTAGAGCAGATACGCAATCGACCGATCCTAACCTAAAAATTCCGACCGTGCTTCGCGCCAATCTTGGCGTATCGACTGGCCTAAACTTCACTGGCAGTGACGGATTCTTTGACAACTGGCGCCTGAATGCCGATTATATATTTAGCAGATTCCAGAACCCATTCAACTTCGTCGACCTTTCACAGACGGTTAATCCAGCACTTGGATTGAACGGCTTTACCACCGATGGTCGGCCGATCTATCGGGCCATCGATCCAACGGCGGCGGGTTGTAACGCGGTATTACAAAATCAGGGCGGTACTCCACCAACCTATACCGGCGTGACCGCTGCCTGCTTCAGTACCGGGCGCGATGATGAACTCCAGCTGACCAATGCAAGGTCTGGCTACAACAGCCATGTCGCTTCGCTGGCGCTGACGAAGCAGTTTCAGGGCGGTGCCTTCACCGACGGCGGCAAGACCAGCTTCTCTCTCGGTTATGCCTATACCAACTCCAAAAACCGTCGCCGCCTGAGCAGCTCAACTTCGACTTCGAACTTTGATATTGTCGCCGCTTTTGACCGGCAACAGCCTGGCTTGGCAACCGCTGCAACGGAAACGGCGCATAACATCACCTGGGCAATGAATTTCAAGGAGACTTTCATTGAAGATTATGAAACCAACCTTGGATTCGTCTTCATAGCGCAGGCCGGTCGGCCTTACAGCCTGACCTTTGATGGCGGCGGGGTCTTTAACGACAGCAGTTCCGGTTCCGACAATGCGCTGCTCTATGTGCCTTCAGGATTAAATGATAGCAATGTATCGCCCCTCTCGGACGCTGCTGCTGTTCAGTCTGTGATTGATTATGTCAGTAATTCGGGCTGTGATTTTACCCCCGGTCAATCAATTGAACGCAACACATGCCGCAACGATTGGTATTTCGATCTGGATCTGCGGCTAAGCCAGGAAATTCCGGGTCCAGCTCGCTTGTTCGGTGTCGAAGACAAGATCGAGCTGTTCATGGATTTCGACAATTTCCTAAACTTTGTCGATCCCAACTGGAATGTCTTGCGGCGTCGTGGTGACTTTGTTGATCTGGCCGATGTCGGTGTCGATCCGCAAGGCCGCTACATCATATCCGGCTTCAATCCTGACGATGACAACGACGCTGTGCCGTCAGCTTCTCGTTGGGCGATTCAGGTTGGTATTCGTTACGAATTCTAATCTACATTCGATAATCAGAAAGACGGCGGTGCTTCATGAGCGTCGCCGTCTTTTTTTGCTCAAGATGATTCTGCGGCCATCATCATAAAATTGATAGAGTTCGAGAAATAGCACTTTTCGACTTTTCAAATTTTTACCAGGTCGTGCTAGAGCTTCCACTTGGCAGCGAGAAATAAACGGATGAATGATAGCAGCAAAACCCCAGTTCTGGTGACCGGAGCCGCCGGTTTCATCGGTCATGCCGTTTCGGCACGGCTGATTGAGCGCGGCGAATCGGTGATCGGAATTGATAATCTGAATGATTATTATGATCCGGCACTGAAGGCGGCAAGGCTGGACAATCTCAACGCGCTGGATCGCTTCTACTTTGTCGAAATGGACATATCCGATGCGGATGACGTCAAGGCGCTGGTGCAGGAAAATGGGGTCCAGCGGATCATCCATCTCGCGGCCCAGGCCGGGGTACGGTACAGTATCGAAAATCCCTTTGCCTATCAGAAATCCAATCTGCAGGGCCATTTGTCGCTGCTCGAAGCCAGCCGTCATGCCGCCGGTTTCCGGCATCTTGTCTATGCCTCTTCCAGCTCCGTCTATGGCGACAAGCCGATGGGCGGGGTCGGTTTCACCGAAGATGATCCCGTCAATGAACCGGTCTCGCTCTATGCGGCGACCAAGCGATCCTGCGAGCTGATGAGCCAATCCTATGCAAAACTATATGGCTTTCCCCAAACCGGCCTGCGCTTCTTCACCGTCTACGGCCCCTGGGGCCGCCCGGACATGGCCTATTTTGGCTTCACCGGGAAGATTCTGGCGGGCGAGCCGATCGAAGTCTACGGCGAGGGCAAGATGGCGCGAGACTTCACCTATATCGATGATATTGTCGACGGCATATTGGGTGCGCTGGATCATCCTCCCGAACCCCATCACCATCGCATTCTCAACATTGGCGATAGCCGCCCGGTCGGTCTGATGGATATGATCAGGGCGCTGGAGGATGCGCTCGGGATCGAAGCGGAAAAGATCATGCGCCCCATGCAGCCGGGAGACGTGACCTCAACCTATGCCGATGTGTCCAGACTGCACGCGCTGACAGGATATGCGCCCAAGGTCATGCTGGAAGACGGATTGAAACAGTTTGTCCGCTGGTATCGCGACTTTTACGGCAATTTGCCGCCGACTTGAATCAGCGCGGTTCGGCGCGCAGCATGACTTGCTCCGCGACCAACCTGAGTTGCTCGTTCACACCCTCTTCCGTGCAAACACCATCGTTGAATATTCCGCCCGAGGCGTTGATGCCGACACCCATCGGCGTTGGCCAGCCGCGCAGCGAATGGACGATGGAGCGCAAGGCCGCAAGCGTGCTGCCGACCGCCTGCCAGCCATAAGCCGTCACGATCAGGCCTATCGGCAGGCCATCAAGATAGATCCGGTCATCACCGGCTGTCTCTTCGATATAGTCGATCGCGTTCTTGACCAGACCGGAAACCGTGCCGTGATAGCCCGGGCTCGACAGAATCAAACCATCGGCCCGGCGAACCAGCGCGACCAGGTCTTCACCGGTCTGGTTGAGACCCGCAGGGTCCGAGCGATAGTGCGGCAAAGCCATCATCCGGTCGGATCCGAACAGCGCAGTTTCCGCTCCGGCGTCTTCGGCGGCCTTGAGCGCGATCGCCAGAGCTTGCTCGGTGGACGATACCGGATTGGTCGTGCCGCCGAGCCCCAGGATGAAAGGTTTTTTTATCTGTTCCACCGGCAAGTCATACCGAGGGTTGCCGGGCAATTGCAACGGACTTGTTTCTTAATTGACCGATTAAATCTCGCCCTTTAAGACTGGCGCAAATCTGGCGCGTTTCGCGCGCGCCGCTCTCCCTGTCTGACCAAAGGATATTTCCATGCGCAAATTTACCGAAGAACAGCATATGTTCCGCGATGCCTATCGCCGCTTTCTGGCCGACGAGGTTGCACCGCGGATGGATGAATTCCGCGAAGCCGGGATTGTTGACCGCGATATCTTCAAGAAGGCGGGCGATCAGGGTTTTCTGATGATCTGGCCGGACGAAAAATATGGCGGGATGGGCGACAATGATTTTCGCTACGAGCAGATCATCATCGAGGAAACCGCGCGCGTCGGCTGCGCCGAATGGTATAACACTCTGCACAGCCGGCTGGTCGGCCCCTATTTCAAGAATATCGGCAACGAGGAACAGCGCGAGCGCTTCCTGCCGAAATGCGTCAGCGGCGAAACCATTCTCGCCGTCGCGATGACCGAGCCCGGCGCCGGCAGCGACCTGTCCGGCATGAAAACGATGGCCAAGGATATGGGCGACCATTGGCTGCTAAACGGATCGAAAACCTATATCTCCAATGGCATCAATGCCGACGTGGTAATCGTGGCGGCGAAGATCGACGGGGTCCAGGACAAGCATGCCATGGTCTTGCTGATCCTCGAACGCGGTATGGAGGGTTTCGAGCGCGGCAAGAATCTCGAGAAAATCGGCCTGCACGCACAGGACACGGCCGAGCTGTTCTTCAATGACGTCAAGATACCAAAAGAAAACACCCTGGGCACGCCCGGCAAGGGCTTTATCCATCTGATGGAAGGGTTGGCCGAGGAACGGCTGATCGCGATGGTCGGCTATGCCGCGTCCGCAAGGCGGGCATTTGATGTGACGCGCGAATTTGTCATGGATCGGGATGTTTTCGGCAAGAAATTGTCGGATATGCAGAATACCCAGTTCAAAATGGCCGAAATGGACGCAAAAATTGACATGTTGCAGGTCTATGTCGATCATTGCGTCGATATCCACAATCAGGGCGGGCTTAACGCCAATATCGCTGCCAAGGGCAAGATGCTCGGCAGCGAGATCGAATGGGAAATGGCAGATCTCGGGCTGCAACTGCACGGCGGTGCCGGCTATATGAAGGAATATGAAATCAGCCGGATCTTCACCGACGCCCGCATGAGCCGCATCTACGCCGGATCGAGCGAGATCATGCGCTATATCGTCGGCCGCGACGTGTTCAGCCAGAAATATCAATCGATCCTCGAATAGTTTATGGTCGAAGTAGAAGAAGGGCAAGGTGAGTCGGCCTGCCCCTTGATTGACGTTTACGTAAACTGCTTGACTGTGCTGCAGTGCAACATTAGCATTGGTGGCAAGCCATTACATTCTTCCAGCGAGAGGACCCCCTATGACCGAAGCCTTAATCTATGACGCCGTGCGATCGCCGCGCGGCAAGGGCCGCACCGACGGCAGCCTGCACGAAATCACCGCCCTCGACCTCGCTTCGCAGGTCCTAGCATCGATCAACGACCGCAACGAGCTCGAGGGTCATGAGGTCGAGGACATCGCCTTCGGCTGCGTCTCGCCCGTCGGCGAGCAGGGCGCGGTGATCAGCCGCATGGCCGCGCTCAAGGCCGGCTATGCCGACACCACCTCGGCGATCCAAGTCAACCGTTTCTGCGGTTCCGGGCTGGAAGCGGTGAATATCGCGGCGGGCAAGGTCTGTTCCGGCGAGACCGATCTCGCGGTCGGCGGCGGCATCGAATCCATGTCGCGCATCCCGATGGGCAGCGACGGTCTCGGCGGCATGGCCGATCCGACTCTGGTCTTTCAGGAATATTTCGTGCCGCAGGGCATTTCCGCCGACCTGATCGCCACCAAATATGGCTATAGCCGCGATGATGTCGACGCCTATGCGGTCGAAAGCCAGAAACGCGCCGCCAAGGCTTGGGACGAAAAACGATTTGCCAAGTCGATCCTGCCGATCCGCGACGTGATCGGCGAAGTCGTGCTCGACCGGGACGAACTGATGCGGCCCGAAACCGATATGCAGTCGCTCGGTGCGCTCGGCCCCGCTTTCAAGATGATGGGCGAGCAGATGCCCGGCTTTGACGATGTCGCGATCCTCAAACATCCCGAGATCGAGAAGATCAACCATGTCCACCATGCCGGCAACAGCTCCGGCATCGTCGACGGTTCGGCCGCGGTTCTGGTCGGCAACGAAAAGGCCGGCGAGAAATACGGCCTGAAGCCGCGGGCGCGGATCGTCTCGATGGCGGCCATCGGCTCCGAACCGACGATCATGCTGACCGGCCCCGAATTTGCCGCGCAGAAGGCGCTGGAACGCGCCGGCATGACCGCCAGCGATATCGACCTGTGGGAACTGAACGAGGCCTTTGCCGCGGTCGTTCTGCGCTTCATGGATGCGATGAATGTCGATCATAGCGTGATGAACGTGAATGGCGGCGCCATCGCCATGGGCCATCCGCTGGGCGCGACCGGTGCAATGATCCTCGGCACGGTGCTCGACGAGCTGGAACGGACTGGCAAGTCCACCGCTCTCGCCACGCTCTGCATCGGCGGCGGCATGGGCATCGCGACGATCATTGAACGGGTGAACTGATATTTGTGCTCCGTACTTGATACGGAGCTCTGGAGGGCTGGCAACTGCCCTCTCGCCAAGGCTCCGCATCAAGTGCGGAGCACAGGACGAGACAGTAAGGAACAGAATATGACCTACGAAACATTCACAGTCGATATTGACAGCGACGGCATTGCCCTTCTCACCATCGATCTGCCCGGCCAGTCGATGAACGTCTGGAACCAGACGCTGATCACCGATTTCAAAAGCTTCGTCGAGGACTTGATCAGCAACGACGCCATCAAGGGCGCGGTGATTACCTCCGGCAAGCCATCCGGCTTTCTCGCCGGCGCCGATCTCAACATGCTCGGCGCCTCCAAGGCCGACAGCATGGCCGAAGCCTTTGAAAGCGCCTGGGAACTGAACGGCATGCTGCGCCGCATGGAAACCGGCGGCCATAGCGCCAAGGACCTGCTCAAGGGCACGGCCCATGCCAAGCCGGTCGCCTGTGCCCTGAACGGCCTCGCCCTCGGCGGCGGCCTCGAACTGGCGCTGGCCTGCCATTATCGCGTGTGCGCCGATAATCCCAAGATTCAGCTTGGCCTGCCCGAAGTGCAGGTGGGCTTGCTGCCCGGCGGCGGCGGCACACAGCGTCTTCCGCGGCTCGCCGGCCTGCAGGCCGCCGGCATGATGATCATGATGGGCAATCCTGCCAATCCGCAGGCAGCCAAGGCCCAGGGCTTTATCGATGAAGTCGTCCCCGCTGACGAAGTCGTCACCAAGGCCAAGCAATGGGTCAAGGCCAATCCCAAGGCGTCCGCGCCCTGGGACAAGAAGGGTTACAAATTCCCCGGTGGCGCGGGATCAATGGATCCCCGCGCCGTGCCGCTCTATCTCGGCTCCTCAGCGATCGCGCTGAAGCAGAGCAAGGGCAATTATGAAGCGGTCAAGGCGATCCTCTCCTGCCTCTACGAAGGCTCGATGCTGCCGATCGACACCGCGCTGCGGGTGGAAAGCAAATATTTCACCAAATTGCTCAGCGGTCCGCAATCCAAGAACATGATCCGCACGCTGTTCATCAACAAGCAGGCCGCCGAAAAGGGCGCGGCGCGTCCGGAAGGCGTGCCGAAATCCGATATCAAGACCGTCGGCGTTCTCGGTGCCGGCCTGATGGGGTCCGGCATCACGCATGTCACCGCAAAGGGCGGCATGAACGTGGTGGTGCTCGACCGCAATATGGAGGAGGCGCAGAAGGCGATCGCCTACAGCCAGAAGATCGTCGACAAGAATGTGTCGCGCGGTAAGATGACCAAGGAGAAAGCCGAGGCCTTCATGGCGCGGATCACCCCGACCGACAATTATGATGACCTGAAGGATGTCGATCTGATCATCGAAGCGGTGTTCGAACGCCCCGATGTCAAAGCTGATGTGATCAAGAAGACCGAAGCCGTCATCGGCAAGGATGTTATCTTTGCCTCCAACACCTCGACCCTGCCGATCACCGGCCTGGCGAAAAACAGCGAACGGCCCGACCAGTTTATCGGCATGCATTTCTTCTCACCAGTCGAGAAAATGCCCCTGCTGGAAATCATCCCCGGCGCCGAAACCGGTGACAAGGCCCTGGCCGTTGCGCTCGATTATAACGCCAAGATCCGCAAGGTTCCAATTGTCGTCAAGGACGTCCGCGGCTTCTACACCAACCGCGTCTTCCCGCCTTATGCCAATGAAGCGATGCTGATGGTAGCGGAAGGCGTGAAACCGGCGCTGATCGAAAACGCAGCCATCGCCATGGGCATGCCGATTGGCCCGCTTGCCGTGGTCGATGAGACTACCCTGCAGCTCGGCTATGATATCATGACGTCAACCAAGGAAGAAATGGGCGACGCCTATGTTGCCAGCGGCACCGAAGAGCTGATGGACATCATGGTCAAGCAGATCGACCGGCGTGGCCGGCGCTTCGGCGGCGGTTTCTACGAATATGCCGACGATGGTTCGAAAAAATTATGGCCCGGCCTCGCCGATCATTTCCCATTGGCCGAAGAACAGCCGGATGTGGAAGAGGTCAAGCAGCGCTTGATGTTCATCCAGCTGATCGCCACCGCGCAATGTTTCGACGAAGGCGTGGTGTCCGATCCCCAGTCCGCCGATCTTGGCGCGATCTTCGGCTGGGGCTTCGCCCCCTGGACCGGCGGCCCGATGAGCCATATCGACACGATGGGTGTCGACAATTTCGTCCGTATCGCCGACAATCTGGCGCAGAAATATGGCGAACGGTTCAAGCCGCCGATGAGCTTTCGTGAGAAGGCAGACGCCGGCGAGAGCTTTTACAAAGCCGCGTGATTCTCGATATCTGACGCAAGAAGGGAGCTCCTGCGGGGGCTCCCTTTTTTTCGTTATCCCAGACGTTTGGCAAGCGCGTCAAATTTCTCGGAGAGCCGGTCCAGCTTTGATGATAATTGCACCACGGAAGGATCATCTCCGGCCACCGTCCCCTGTGCCGCGCCAAAATGCGAGCGAAACAGCGCGACCATTTGATGGACGACCGGCTCTTGCTCCCGTGCCGTTCGATCTGCGTCGATGGTCATCTCGATCGATCGGGCGCTATATTCGAGACTGCCGTAGAAGATGTCGCGGGCCTGCCAGAGCACGGCATCCGCCCGCAATTCCCCCCGGTCCTGCCCGCGCAGGAACAGTCGGTCGAAGACAGCTACATAGTGACGCAGATGGTCGCGCGACACGCTGACCTCGCTGTTGTTGCGGCGTAAGGCAAAGGTGAGGTTGATGAAATCTGCATTCACGATCACCGTGTTCAGATGATAACGGGCCAGTGCTTCCAGCCGTCCAAAGAAATCCGTCACTTGCACTGACGCCATCACGCCTTCGGCTTCTCTGGTCAGGCCGTCCCAGAACTGCTGCAGCACTGCCAACATCAGTTCCGCCTTTGAATCATAATAGCTGTAGATCGTGCCCTCACCGATCCCGGCGCGCCGCGCGATCACCTGCATCCGCGCCCCGTCAAAACCGTGATCAACAAAGATCGCCCGCGCGGCCTCCAAAATGACCCGTTCCTTGCGCTCTAGCTTGGCCCGCTGGGTTTCCGAGGAGATCGCGTTTGACGCCACTATCGTTCCTTTACGAACTTGACTCGACAATATCGAATGCTATTCAATTAGCCTTTGTGGACTCGCCGTGTCAAATGGCGAATGGTTCACACGATCACATCGGAAAGAGGCGCTGCATCCATGCCCCAGTTTAAATCCAAGATCGCCGTCGGCTCCGACAGTTACGAGCAGAATCGCAAGGACATGCTGACGCTGATCGATCATCTGCGCAGCCTCGAAGCGCGCGCCGTGGCGGCATCGGAAAAACGGCGGCCGACCTTTGAAAAGCGCGGCCAGCTGACTCCGCACGAACGGCTGAAACGGCTGCTCGATCCCGGTATGCCCTGGCTGCAGCTTTACAATATGGCCAATTATCTGGTGGAGGACGACAATCCCGACACCAGCATCCCCGGCGGCAGCGTTATCTTGGGCATCGGGTTCGTCAAGGGCGTGCGCTGCATGATCTGGGTCGACGACAGCGGCATCCGCGCCGGCGCTGCGACCGCGGGCGGCTGGGATGCCAGCAAGGGCGCGCAGAAAATGGCGCAAGACCTGAAACTGCCATTCATCCACCTGGTCGAGAGTGCTGGCGCCAATCTGATGGAATATAAGGTCGAGCTTTGGGCCCATGGCGGGATGCTGTTCCGCAATCTCGCCTGGCTGAGCGCGGCGGGCGTACCAACGATGGTGGTATTGCACGGGCCGTCGACCGCGGGTGGCGCCTATATGCCGGGCATGTCGGACTATGTGATCGGCGTGCGCGACAATGGCATGGCGGCGCTTGGCGGCGCGGCGCTGGTTCATGCCGCAACCGGCGAAGTCGCCAATGACCGCGAACTGGGCGGCACCGAGATGCATGCCTCGACCACCGGCAGTGTCGAATATCTGGCCGATGACGATGCCCACGGCATTGCCATTGCCCGCGAGACCATGGGGCGTCTCGACTGGAACAAGAATACAACGCCGATCCGCCGCAACGACTATGAAGAGCCGATTTACGATATCGACGAAATCGCCGGCGTTGTTCCGATAGACTATACGACACCCTACGATGTTCGGGAAGTTGCCGCGCGGATCGTAGATGGCTCGGACTTTGAAGAGTTTAAATCGCGCTATGGCCCTGGCACGGTCTGCATGCAGGCAAGCATCATGGGCCATGCGGTCGGACTGATCGGCAACAATGGTCCGTTCGATCCGGAAGCGGCGGCCAAGGCCACCCATTTCTTCCAACTCTGCGACCAGTCTGAGCTGCCGATCATCTTTCTCAACAATACGACCGGCTATATCGTCGGCACTGAGTCCGAGCATAAGGGCATGATCAAGCTGGGCAGCAAGATGATTCAGGCGGTTTCCAATGTCCGGGTGCCGAAACTGGCGCTTTATATCGGCGCAAGCTTTGGCGCGGGCAATTACGGGATGAGCGGCACCGCTTTCGAACCCGATTTCCTGTTCAGCTGGCCCAATGCCAAGACCGGCGTCATGGCCGGCGCATCCGCCGCCAACACGATGAGCCATGTCGCCCGGGTGCAGGCGAAGCGCAAGGGCGAGGAACCGGACGAGGAAGCGATCGCCAGGCAGGAACAGCGGATCAAGGATATTTTCGAGGCGCAGGAAAGCGCCTTTTTCACCTCCGGCCGGGTGCTCGACAATGGCGTGATCGATCCGCGCGACACCCGCAAGGTGCTGGGCTTTGCGCTGGAGACGATTTTTGAGGCGCAGAACCGGACGCTGCACCCTAATGCCTTCGGGGTGGCGCGGATATGAGAACTTGGCCGGAAATCATGCTGTGCTCCGCACTTGATGCGAAGCTCCGGAGCCTGGGCACTGCTGTCGCCAGGGCTCCGGCTCGGGGGCCGGAGCACAGAAGGGGATACAGGCTATGACCACTCTGCCCGAAACCAAAACGCTGGAGCTGGAACTCAAACAGGGCTGGCTCACCATCTGGTTCAACCAGCCCGACAATCGCAACGCGCTGAGCGATGCGCTGGTGGCGGAGCTGGCGGCGGTGCTGAAGAGCGTGCGCGAGGACCGAACAGTACGCGGTATCACGCTGCGCGGGCGCGGCGGCATCTTCTGCGCCGGGGCCGACCTGAAGAATTTCAAGGACAATTTCCAGCAGAGCGGTGACCGCGCGGCGATCATAAAGATGTCGAGCGGTGCGGCGGAGATATTCGACCTCGTCAATACCGCTCCACAGGTGGTGATCGTGCTGATCGAGGGTGCAGCGATGGCCGGCGGCTTTGGTCTGGCCTGCTGCGCAGATGTCGTGATCTGTGAAAGCGGGGCTCGCTTCGCCATGACCGAAACCGCGATTGGCGTGTCGCCCGCGCAAATTTCACCCTTTGTGATTCAGAAGCTCGGCTATGCCACCGGCCGCCGGTTGATGCTGACCGCCGCCCGGTTTGACGGCAACGAGGCGCATAAGCTGGGCTTTGCCGATTTCATTGCCGATGATGTGGCCGGTCTTGAGGCGATCGAAATGCAAATCCGCAAGCAGGTACTCGGTGCTGCGCCGGGTGCGGTGGCGGCAACCAAAGAATTGCTCGGTCAGATCGCCGGCAAGCCGCGCGCCGAGGTAATCCGCCTGGCCGCCGAAAATTTCGCTGATCGCATGGTCAGCGACGAGGCGAAGGAAGGCGTCGCCAGCTTTTTTGAAAAGCGCAAACCTTCCTGGGTGGTGAAACCGGAATGAGAATTTTGACCCTATTTTGCCCGTTCGTGCTGAGCCTGTCGAAGCATGAACTTGCACCATCTGTCCTTCGACAAGCTCAGGACGAACGGCATGAGAGACTGATCATATGACAAGAATCAACACACTGCTTGTTGCCAATCGCGGCGAAATCGCCTGCCGGGTGATGCGCACGGCTAGAGCGCTCGGCATGCAGACAGTCGCAGTCTATTCCGACGCCGATGCAGAAGCTCCGCATGTCAAAATGGCGGATGATGCGGTGCGCATTGGCCCCGCCCCGGTCAACGAATCCTATTTGCTGATCGACAAGATCATTCAGGCCGCAAAGGACACCGGCGCTGACGCGATTCACCCGGGCTATGGTTTTCTCTCTGAAAACGCCGCCTTTTCGAAGGCCTGTGCCGAGGCAGATATCATCTTTGTCGGCCCTCCGGAGAAGGCGATCGACGTGATGGGCGACAAGGCCCGCTCGAAACGCGCGATGATTGCCGCCGGTGTGCCTTGCGTCCCCGGCTATCAGGGCGATGATCAGGCGGACGAGGTGCTGATCGCAGAAGCCAAGAAAATCGGTGTGCCGCTGATGGTCAAGGCGGCAGCTGGTGGCGGCGGTCGGGGGATGCGGCTGGTCCATGATCTTGAGGGCGTCGCCAATGCGATCAAGCTGGCCCGGTCCGAAGCAGAAAATGCCTTTGGCAATGGCGAGCTGATTCTCGAAAAGGCGATTATCAAGCCGCGCCATGTCGAGATCCAGGTCTTTGCCGACAGCCAGGGAAACACCATTCATCTCGGCGAGCGCGACTGTTCGGTGCAGCGGCGGCACCAGAAGGTGATCGAGGAAGCGCCATGCCCTGTCATGACGCCAGAATTGCGCGAGCAGATGGGCGCTGCTGCGGTCGAAGCGGCGAAGGCCGTTGATTATGTCGGGGCCGGCACGGTCGAATTTCTGCTCGACCAGTCGGGGGCTTTCTATTTTCTCGAAATGAACACCCGCCTGCAGGTCGAGCATCCGGTGACCGAGGAGATCACCGGACTAGATCTGGTCGCCCTGCAGCTGAAAGTTGCGTCAGGCGACTTATTGGGTCTTGAGCAAGCGGACATCACGCTCACCGGGCATGCGATGGAAGTCCGGCTCTATGCCGAGGATCCGGCGGATGATTTTCTGCCCAGCACCGGTCCGGTCCACTTGTGGAGGCCGTCCGGCCTCGCACGGGTCGATAGCGGGATCCAGAGCGGCGGGGAAGTTTCACCCTTTTACGATTCGATGGTCGCCAAGATCATCACCCACGGCGCTACTCGTGACGAAGCCCGGCGGCGGATGATCAAGGCCCTGTCCGAAACCGCCCTGTTCGGTCCGAAAACCAATCGCGACTTCCTGATCGATGCGCTGGACAAGCCGGACTTCATCAAGGGTGAGGCGACCACGGCCTTTATCGGCGAAAATTATGGCGATGACGGAGTCGATCTCGGAGACCATGACTTCGCGTCCTATGCGATCGCTGCGGTGATCCATCACAAGCTGCGGCAGCAGGCGGCGCACCGGCTGGCGCTCAACGTCAATCCGGAGATGCTCGACTGGTCGAACACCGGCGCGCTGGAGACGGTGGCGCAATATGCCGACGGCGAGGATGCCCAGACCATCCATGTCCATGTCAACAAACCCGGCCATTATCGGGTCAGTGCTGGCGAAGACAATGCTGAAATTGTCCTGATGGCCCTGACTGCGAGCCACGCGAAATTGCGCGTCGACGGGCGGACCATCCGGGCGATCTATTACGACGATCATCGCACGCTTTATCTCGCGCTGCCCGACCGGTCTCTGACCGTCACCGATCTGACCGGTTTCAGCGCGATGGAAGATGCTGGCGGCGGCGGTACCGTGGTCGCACCGATGCACGGACTGTTGCTCGAGATACTGGTCGAGACTGGCGCTCGGGTTGCCAGGGGTGACAAGCTGGCGGTGCTCGAGGCGATGAAGATGCAGCATGAAATACTCGCGGAAATCGACGGGACGGTCGAGACCATTGCGGCAACCGCAGGCAAACAGATTGCGGCCGATGATCTGATCCTGGAGATTGTCGCAGATGAGGAAGAGGAAGAAGCTTGATCGATACCGTTAGCCCTGAGCCTACCAAAGGATGTCAGAGGGATACCGTTAGTGGTGAGCCTGTCGAACCACGCCTCTCGTCGCCGGGCGCCCTTCGACAGGCTCAGGGCTAACGGCAGGAGGAGGGATAACATGAACAACAAGATCTGCGAGATACTGGGCATCGAATTTCCGCTCGTTGCCTTCTCCCATTGCCGCGATGTCGTGGCCGCTGTCTCCCGGGCCGGCGGCATGGGCGTGTTCGGCGGAGTCAATTGCTCACCGGCGATGCTCGAAGAGGAACTCAGCTGGATCGACGCCCATGTCGATGGCAAGCCCTATGGGCTGGATATCATCGTCCCGAACAAGGTCGAGGGCAAGGGCGAGCAAATCGATCACGACAGCGTACTCGCGTCTATTCCGGACGAAATGAAGCAATTTACCAATGACATAATGCAGCGCCATGGCGTCAATGCCGAACGAGTCGCGCAAGACATCGAGGAAGAGCGCGAACGGCAGGTCGCTTTCACCGACAATCTGCGCGGCGGCACAGCAGCGGCAATACTGGAAGTCGCCTTCCGCCATCCGATAAAGCTGATTGCCAACGCTCTGGGTATTCCGCCGCAGGTGATGCTGGAAATGGGCCAGAAGCACGGCGTTCCCGTCGCGGCGCTGGTCGGGACCAGAGAGCATGCGATGAGTCAGGTCGCAGCCGGTGTCGATATCATTATTGCCGTCGGCGGCGAAGCCGGCGGCCACACCGGCGATATATCCACCATGGTGTTGATCCCGGAAGTCTGTAACGCGCTGGCGCAGATAGGCGATGATACGCCGGTACTCGCCGCTGGCGGCATCGCCACCGGTGCGCAGATGGCCGCAGCGATGGCTATGGGTGCAAGCGGAGTGTGGTGCGGGTCGGTGTGGCTGACCACGGTCGAGGCGGAAACCAATCCGGTGGTGAAAGAAAAAATGCTCGCCGCCACGTCGCGCGACACGGTGCGGGCGCGGTCGCGCACCGGCAAACCATCGCGGCAGTTGCGATCGCCCTGGACCGATGCGTGGGAGGCCGCCGATGCCCCGTCTCCGCTGCCGATGCCGTTGCAGTCGCTGGTCGCCGAGCCGCCCTTGCGGATACTCGACAAGCTCAGCCAGGGCGACAATCAGGGCGCCAAGGATCTCGCCACTTATTGGGTCGGACAGGGCGTTGGCCTGATGAACGAACAGATGACCGCAGGTCAGGTGGTGCAGGGTTTCAAGGAAGATTTCCTCACCGCCTATGAAAGACTGGCTGCCAACCTCGACGAATGATGATCCCCTATCCATCCTGAGCTTGTCGCGCTTTTGATTGCGCCATATGGTCGGGTACGCTCTGCAGAGACGGAGCCGGGATTGAGGATCGGATGACAGAAACAACGCAACCTTTGGCCGGGATCAGGGTCGTCGAATTTTCCACCATGATCACCGCTTCGCTGGCGACGATGATGTTTGCCCAGCAAGGGGCGGATGTGATCAAGGTCGAGCCGCCCGGCATTGGCGATCCGATGCGTTGGCTCGGCAGTCAGAAAGCCGGAATCTCCGGCCTGTTTCACAATTGCAATCAGGCCAAACGCTCAATCACCCTCGATCTCAAGTCGCCCGATGATGTCGCCTCTGCCCGGCAGCTGTGCCTGCAGGCAGACGTGGTGATCCACAATTACCGGCCGGGCGTGATGGACCGGCTGGGCCTGGGTAGCGCCACCCTGCGCCAGGAAAAGCCGGAACTGATTTACTGTGCGATCACCGGCTTTGGTCATGAAGGCCCGCTATCGAACCGCCCGGCCTATGACCATGTGATGCAGGCGATGTCGGGGTTGATGACCCTGCAGGGGCATCCGGCCGGCTTTGCCTATGTCAAAACCCTGATCTGCGACAAGCTCACCGCCTATACCGCGGCGCAGGCGATCACCGCTTCCCTGTTTGCCCGCGAACGCACCGGCAAAGGCCAGCATATCGATCTGTCGATGCTGGAAAGCTGCATCGCCTTTCTCTGGCCCGACGGCGGCATGCACCTTACACTGCAGGGCGAAGATGTCGCGCATGGTGCGCCGTTCGCGGATTATTACCAACTGCCGTTGCGATCGACGGACGGCGCGATTGCCTATGCCGCGATGACCGATGCGCATTGGGACGCGGTGTTCGATATTGTCGGCCGCGCCGACCTGAAAACCGAAGAGAAATATAAAGGCATGGCCAATCGCAGCATCCATATGGCGGAACTCGCGTCGATCATAGCTGGCGAAAAACCGAATCTGACCAGCGCCGAAATGGTCGCCGGCCTCGCGGTCCATGATGTCCCGGCAGCGGCCTGCCTTTCGCTGGAGGATTTGCCTGCCAATCAACAGGCACTGGCGATGGGTATATTCGAACAGACTGACCATCCGCTGCTCGGCCCGGTCCAGCATGTCACGGCCCCTGCCCGTTTTGGCGGCACCAAGCTCGCCCCGGTCGGTCCCAGTCCAGCACTGGGCGAGCATAGCGCGGATATCCGGGCTGAACTCGCGGCCCAGCAGCGACCATAGATTGTTTCAATCGATTCGGCGCTTCGCCATCTGGTTGCGTAAATCTGCGATCCGGCTATTCTCTCAGAAAAGTAAGGAGAGATTCGCATGACCTGGCAAATGGCCGATATCTGGGAAAATATCGCCGCAGCGATTCCCGACAAGCCGGCGATCGTCGACGGCGACAAACGCTATAGCTGGGCGGAATATGAAAATCGCGCGGCGCGGGTCGCCCAGGTGCTGACCGATCACGGTCTTCAGCCCGGCGCAAAACTCTCTATCTATGCCTATAATTCTGCGGAATATATGGAAACCCAGTTTGGCGCTTTCAAAGCGCGGATTTGCCCGGTTAATATCAATTATCGCTATCTTGAAGCGGAACTGACTCATGTTATCAACAACAGCGACAGCGAGGCGCTGGTATTTCAGGCCCAGTTCGCCCCGCGTGTCGCCGCGATCCGCGACCAGCTGGATCAGGTCAAACTCTTCCTCGAGATCGACGACGGATCGGGCGAGCATCTCGACGGTGCCGTTTCTTACGAGCTCGCGCTGCAAAGCGCAGACCCGATGCCGGTGATCGAACGATCGGATGACGATCTTTATATGCTCTACACCGGCGGCACCACCGGGATGCCCAAGGGCGTGATGTATGATCACAAGACCTTTGCCAGCCGGTTGCTCGCCAAGGGTTTTGAAATGCGGGCGTTGCAACCGCCAACCGATGCCGCGGAATTTGGTCCGCTCGTCCAGCAGCTACACGACGCTGGCGCGGTTTCACGCGCCATTCCCGCCTGTCCTTTGATGCACGGCACCGGCATGTGGATTGGTGCAATGATTCCGCACAGCCTCGGCGGTTGCGTGATCTTGTTCAACAACAGCCATTTCGATCCTGCCGCGCTCTGGCAGTTGGCCGAGGACGAAAAAGCCACAGATATCACCATCGTCGGCGATGTTTTTGCCAAGCCAATGCTCGCCGCGCTGGATGACGCCAAGGCCGCAGGTCAAGTCTATGATTTATCATCGCTTTTGATGATGGGTTCGTCGGGTGTCATGTGGTCTACCGAAGTGAAGCGCGGCCTGCTGGCCCATCTGCCGCACATGGCGATCGTCGACAGTATGGGCTCGACCGAGGGCAGCATGGGCACCGCGATCACCACGGTGGAAAATATCGGGGATGACCAGACCGCCAAATTCGAACTGAATCCAACCACGAGGGTGCTGACCGAGGATGGCAAACCGGTCGCACCCGGCTCCGGCGAAATGGGCCTGATCTGCAACGGCGGGATGGTGCCGCTCGGCTATTACAAGGATGAAGCGAAGAGCGCCGCGACCTTCAAGACCTTCGACGGTGTCCGCTATTCGATTCCGGGCGACTTTGCGACGGTGGAAGCCGATGGCTCGATTACCTTGCTGGGCCGCGGCTCCGCCTGCATCAACAGCGGCGGCGAAAAAATCTTCCCGGAGGAAGTGGAAGAAGCGCTCAAGACGCATGAATCGGTCTACGACTGTCTGGTCGTCGGCCTGCCCGACGACCGCTTTGGCCAAAAGGTGACCGCGGTCCTGTCGATGGCGGACGGTTCCCGGTTCGACGAAGCGGCGCTGGCCGAGCATGTCCGTACCAGGCTTGCCGCCTACAAGGCCCCTCGCGCTTTCATTCTGGTCGACGAGGTGCCGCGCGCCGCCAATGGCAAGGCCGGCTACAAGGCGGCCAGGGAAATCGCGCTGGAGCGTCTGCAGGTGCCGGCTTAGGGCGCGCACGGGGGGACAGGGACCGTATGGTCAACCATTGACGGACGGTCCACAACCCCGCCATGGACGCGCGATGCTTGTCGAACTCATTCACAATCCAGCCTCCGGCACCCATGATCAATTTCGTCTCGATATTCTGTCGCATGCGTTCCAGGCATGCGGGGCCAAGGTCCGGGTCGGCACAACCAAGCACGACGGCCGGTTCGAGATTTTCCCTGAAGCCGACCTCGTCTGCGTCTCTGGCGGCGACGGTGCCTTGCGACTGGTGGTCGCGTCTATGGTCAGATCCGGGATCGTAAAACCGCTCTGCATATTCCCTGCCGGGACGGTCAATCTCGTGGCGAAGGAACTCGGATATTCGTCTGAACCGGAAAAATTTGCCCGGGAAGTCATGGCGGGCTTTCTGGCAAAGGCGGTCGCCCGGCTGGAAGCCCCGCTGATTACCAGCGACGATCAACCCTTTGTCGCCTGCATCAGCGCCGGTCCGGATGGACAGGCCGTCGCCCGGCACAGTCCGGCGCTAAAGAAGCGGATCGGTGGCGCGGCCTATGCCTTCTCCCTGATCCGGCTGCTCGCCGACTGGCCCAGGCTGCGTTTTTCCTTGGAAGTAGAGGCCCCGGATGGCGCCAAAACACAGCTTAGCAGTGCCGCCTTCTATGTGATCAAGGCCCACCATTATGCCGGCAACTGGACGCTGGCACCGCGCGCCACCATCGCCTCGGATATATGCCATGTGATATCGCTGCGCCGGGCGCGGCGGCGGGATTTTTTTCGCTTTCTGGCAACGGTGGCGCTGGGCCGCGATCCCGCCCGGCTTGCATTCGTGCAATCGCTGCCGGCGCGTAGTCTCACCATCGTAGCCGATGACGAACCATCGCGACTGGCGGCGTTTCAGGTCGATGGCGACATGCTTCCGGCGCAACCGCGCGAAATCAGGATGACGGGCGGCTCCGTCACCTATTGCCTGCCGCTGAAGGAATGATCGGCGGCGTTTAGGCAGCCTGGCAATGCGCCGCGATCAGATCGACCATTTCCGGCAATTTGCTCGGCGGCAGATCATGGCCCATGCCCTCGACCAGCTCGAACCGCGCATCTTTGACATTGGCCGCAATATCCTGACCGCAGACGGATGGAATCAGCGGGTCATCGGCCCCGTGAATGACCATGGTCGGAACATTGATCCGGTTGGCAACGGGCCGCAGATTGCCGGTATCGATGATCGCCGCCATCTGGCGTTTCGGACCGGCCGGATAAAAGGCGCGTTCCTGTGCCAGTTTCATCATCGCCCGGCGCTCGTCCGGACGGCTACGCCCTTCCTCCGACGCGATCAGCGACGAAAAAGCCAGTCCCAGTTCCAGC
>PFJE01000093.1:0-13727 GCA_002783865.1 Sphingomonadales bacterium CG_4_10_14_3_um_filter_58_15 | reverse complement strand
GTCGGCGTGATCCGCAGCAATCAGCTGACCGATCATTCCGCCCATCGAAGCGCCGACGATATGCGCCTGGTCAATTTCAAGGGCATCGAGCACGCCAACGGCATCCCGCGCCATATCACTCAGATTATAGGGCGCCATCTGCCGTTTGGGGAAAAAACGCTTGGCTATCAGTTGCCGGATCGGATTGGGGCCGCGCACGCCATCAAATTTATAGGAAAGGCCGACATCGCGATTGTCAAAGGTGACAACGCGAAAGCCTTTGTCCACGAGACCATTCACAAAGTCCATCGGCCAGTAAATCAGCTGTGCGGTATAGCCCATGACCAGCAAGATCGCTGGATCTTGGGGATTGCCGTGATCTTCGACTTCAATATTGATGCCATTGGCGATGACTTGCATGGACTGTTCCTGATCAACTCGAAAAGCAAATCAGTACCAGAAACTACAGGCGTTACAAGAACCCCGGTTTTCGCCGGCCGAGCCGGGCACCCGGCCGGACCGAACTAGCTCGTTTTGCTTGTACTCGTCGGGTGATCAGCGGTGGGATGGTGGCACTTCTATCAGTCCTATCATACCCGCTGACATGATCCAAAAAAGTTACGCGGCGCAACTTTCCATATCGCGCACAGTAATCGAAATACTGTCTTAACCTATTGAAATACAAATAGTATTTATCGGCCCAATAGGCACGAGAATCGCCTGGTCGATCCGGACATACCTCAAATATGCTCGCCGGTAAGTCGCTGGCAGATCAGATCGAGTTGATCGAGATTGGCATATTCAATCGCCATCGTCCCACCCTGCCCGGTCGACTGGATTTTCACCTTCAAGCCGAGCAAATCCCCGAGATGGGTTTGCAACGCCTGGATATCGGCATCGGCCTCCGACATCGCCGCCAGTTTTTTCGCAGAAGCAGGCTTCTGCCCGCTCAAAGATTTGCGGACGAGGCGTTCGACGTCGCGAACCGACAATCCCTGTTTGACAATTTGCGGTGCCAGTTCTTCGGCATTGGGCGCGTTGATCAACGCCCGCGCATGGCCCATGGTCAGTTTATCATCGACAACGAGCGCCTTCACGCTGGCCGGTAGCTCGAGCAGACGCATCAGATTGGCGATATGGCTGCGCGATTTTCCAACAACCTCGGCGAGCCGGGACTGGCTATGCCCGAAATCCTGGCTGAGCCTTGCATAGGCCTCCGCCTCTTCGATGACATTGAGGTCCTTGCGCTGAACATTCTCGACGATCGCAATTTCCAGCGTCTCTTCATCGCTAAGTTTGCGGACGACGGCGGGAATTTGATGCAGGCGCGCGCGCTGGGCGGCGCGCCAGCGCCGTTCTCCTGCGACGATCTGGAAATTCTTGCCGTGCGGCCGCACGACGATCGGCTGGATCACCCCGCGTTGCCGCATGCTGTCCGCCAGTTCGTCGAGCGCGTCGGAATCAAAATGCTGCCGCGGCTGATCGGGGTTCGGCCGGATATCGGAAATTGCGATCGAACGCAGACCGTCGATGACGGTCGTCGGACTGCCCCCGTCGCCATCACCGGCCTCAGCGGTCGTGATCGGCTCTTCTCTCTGGATCTCCCCGAACAAACTATTCAGCCCTCTGCCCAGCCCGGTTACGCGCTTGGGTGCTTTTTTGCTCTTTTCGTTCAAAGCCTGATCATCAGCCATCAAGCAGCCACCTTGCGATCGGGCAACCGGCCGATCAACTCGCGGGCCAAGTCAATATAGGCCACCGACCCGCTACAGCGATAATCATAGATCAAGGCCGGCAGCCCGTGGCTCGGCGCTTCGGAAAGCCGCACATTGCGCGGGATCACGGTCTCAAAAACAACATCGCCGAGACAGGCGCGAACATCATCAGACACTTGTTCGGTGAGCTTGTTACGCCGGTCATACATGGTGAGCACGACTCCCATCACCGAAAGCTGGCGGTTGAAGCGCGCGCGAATACGCTCGACGGTTTGTAGCAATTGGCTCAGACCCTCCAGGGCAAAAAACTCGCACTGCAATGGGACCAGCAAGGATTCCACCGCGACCATGGCGTTAAGCGTCAGCAGGCCAAGAGACGGCGGGCAATCAATCAGAATGATATCCCAGCGTCCGTTGTCTGCACTGTCCAACGCCTTTTTCAGACGGTGGGTGCGCTCTTCGAATTCAACCAGTTCAACCTCGGCACCGGACAGATCGACGGTGGCAGGAACAATTTCCAGCCCCGGAACCTTTGTCTGATTGATGCAGTCTGTCAGCGGCACATCATTTATCAGCAGATCATAGCTGCTGTTGATGCGATCACCCTGCGACAATCCGAGGCCAGTCGACGCATTGCCTTGCGGATCGAGATCGATCAGCAGCACTTTCCAGCCACTGGCGGCCAGCGCGGTGGCCATGTTGATCGCTGTGGTGGTCTTGCCTACACCGCCTTTTTGATTGGCTATTGCGATACGAACCATGTCAGTTCTACCCTAGAAAACTGGTTTCTAGCCCTTTCCCACCAATATACCGGCGTCCGGATCGGTCAAACTATGTTCCACGTGAAACATTTTTTGCCGTTTTGGCGACAGGCCTTTCAACTCCCTTACCGCATTTTTGCCTTTAGGTAAGAGCCAAACCGTATTTTCTGTGGAAAAACGGTGCGAAAGTGCGATGAGTCGATCCAAAGGCGCAAAGGCGCGGGCGCTGATCACATCCGCGGGGAAGCTTTCGATATTCTCGAGCCGGTCAGCCTTGACGATTGCGTGATCTGCGATGCCAGTCTGCTCAACCACCTGCTGGAGAAACTCGCAACGCCTTTTGCGCGATTCGACCATCTGCACCTGATAGTGAGAAAGAATGGCGATCACGATGCCGGGGAAACCCGCTCCGGTGCCTAGATCGAGCCAGGTCTTGCTGGCGTCCGGTACCGGCGCATGGCGCAAAAGCTGGGCACTGTCGACGACATGCCTGCCCCACAGGTTGTCCGCGCTGGCTTTTGAAATCAGATTCTGGCGCGGCATTTCGTCGCGGAGCAACGCGACAAACAGCTCCAGCTGCTGCCATGTTTCACGTGAAACATCGAATTCAGCGCGCAGCCAGGCCTGCGCCTCATCTTCGGTCATGCGGCAAGATTTCGTGAGTCGCGCCGACGCGCATGGACCAATATCGCCGCCAATGCCGCGGGGGTAATCCCCCTGATCCGGGATGCGGCGGCCAAGGTTTCCGGGCGGGCCGTGGTCAACCGCTCGACCATTTCATTGGAAAGCCCGGCGATCACCGCATAGTCAAGATCGTCACCCAGGCCTATTTGCTCGTTGGCCCGCAGATCCCGCAGCTCCGATTCCTGGCGCTCGAGATAGGGCGCATAACGCGCATCTTCCTCGATCTCCGCCACAAGGTCCGCCGCACTATCTTGCAAACATGCTTCCAATTCTTCCATTTGCTGCAGAGCCGCAATCGATATATTGGGGAAGCGCAGCCAGTCGAACAGGCTCTGCCTTGTGCCATCACGGCGCACTTCGACACCGACCTTGGCGAGGTCTTCACTACCATAGACGACATTGAGTGCCTTGATGATCGCAACGCGTGTCCGCTGGCGCTGACCGAACCACTCGGCCCGTTCCAGAGCAACACAGCCGGCTTCAATAGCGATCGGAGTCAAGCGCGTTGAGGCATTGTCAGCCCGCAACCGCAACCGATATTCCGCGCGAGCGGTGAGCATCCGATAAGGCTCGGTCACGCCCTGCAGCACCAGATCATCGATCATCACCGCCATATAGCTGGTGCCGCGATCCAATGCCGGTGCGTCTTTGCCCTGCACATGACAAGCAGCGCCCAGCCCGGCGATCAGCCCCTGCGCCGCCGCTTCTTCGTAACCGGTGGTGCCATTGATCTGGCCGGCACAATAGAGTCCTTCCAGATTACGCACTTTCAGCGACCGGTCCAGCGCTCTGGGGTCGATATGGTCATATTCCACCGCGTAGCCGGGAACCAATATCTCCGCCTGCTCGAGCCCTTCCATGGTTCGCACGAATGCCAACTGGACATCGGCGGGCAGCGAGGTGCTAATCCCGTTGGGATAGACCAGATTCGTATCGAGTCCCTCTGGCTCCAGAAAGACCTGGTGGGAGTCGCGGTCGGCAAAGCGGTGGATCTTGTCCTCGATCGACGGGCAGTAGCGCGGCCCCTGCGCATCGATCGCACCGCTGAACAGCGGCGATCGATCGAGCGACCCGCGGATGATCTCATGGGTTTCGATGGTGGTACGGCTGACGGCGCAAAACGCCTGCGGGACCGTTCGCCCTTTCGACAGCGGAGACATCGTCCAGTTCTCATCGTCAGAAGGCTGTTCCGGGAGGACCGCCCAGTTAATCGTTCGCCCGTCAAGCCGCGGGGGCGTTCCGGTTTTCAGGCGGGCGATAGGCAAACCGGCGTCGCGGATCTGCTGCCCCAAAGATACGGATGCAGCCTCCCCTGTCCTGCCACCGGCGACCGTTTCTTCGCCGCGAAATAGCTTGCCGTTGAGAAAGGTCCCGGTCGCCAAAATCACCGCCTCGGCATGGATTTCGGAATCATCTGCCATCCGGATACCGGAAACACGGGAGTCGTTCAAAATGAGGCTGGCCACCTCGCCCTCGACAATCGTCAAATCATCCTGCGCGTCGAGCATCCGGTGAATCGCCGCTTTATACAGTTTGCGGTCGGCTTGGACACGCGGCCCCTGCACCGCGGTGCCCTTGGAAAGATTGAGCATGCGATAATGGATTGCCGCAGCATCGGCTGCGCGTCCGATCAGCCCGTCGAACGCATCGACCTCGCGCACCAAATGGCCCTTGCCCAGTCCGCCGATCGCCGGGTTGCAGGACATCGCCCCGATACTGTCGCGGGTGAAGCTCACCAGCGCAGTCGATATACCCATGCGCGCAGCCACAGCGGCTGCCTCGCAACCGGCATGGCCTCCGCCAACCACAATGATGTCAAATTTCAGCGTCATGCCGCGGCCCATAGCGGAAGCGCAATTGCAGGTCAAAACCTACCGTTCGGGGTGCCATTGTTTCACGTGGAACATTCACTTGCCGATACAGAATTTTCCGAACAGCCCATCCAGCATATCTTCAGTGCTGGCTTTACCGGTGATTTCGTCGAGCGCTTTGCGAGCCGTGCGCAGATGTTCGGCCAAGATCAGATAGTCCGCTTCGCCGATCATTGCCGCGAGACTGTTGCAGGCAGCGGCCAGATGGTCCGCCTGCCGCGCATTGACACTGACCTGGTCGCTATCGGGCAGAATATCCTTTGCCTTCCGGATCAGAAAATCGACCAGGGCATCCATGCCCTCGCCGCTGACCGGCGACAGCGTAAAGGACCCTTCGCCCTTCGGCTGATGTTCGGGATGGTCGCTGCGGGAACCGACTTCGACCAGATTGTCGGAACGCGGCCCCTGCCCCTCGTCGCCCAGCCACAATATGATATCGGCGCTGGCAAATTGCTGAAGGGCCCGGTCGATGCCGATCTGCTCGATCTTCTCCGCGCCGCTCTCCCGCACGCCGGCCGTGTCGATGAAGAGAAACGGAACACCGCACAGTGCGATCGGCACCTCGATCACATCGCGCGTGGTCCCGGCAATATCGGAGACGATCGCTGCCTCGCGCTCGACCAGAGCGTTGAGCAGCGTCGACTTGCCGCTGTTCGGCGGACCGCCCAGAACGACCCTGATACCGTCGCGCAGCTTTTCGGCGCGCGGACGCGACAGCAGACCGCCCATTTCCGCAACCAGCGCGTCGACCGCCTGAGGGACCAGCTCGGCCTGCGCCGGGACGACATCATCCTCGTCCGAGAAATCCAGTTCAGCCTCGACCTGCGCCGACAACTGCAGAATCCGATGCTGCCAGTCATCGACCCGGCGCGACAGCGCGCCGCCGGCGTTGCGCACGGCCGTCTTGCGCTGCAGTTCGGTTTCCGCGAACAGCAGGTCGGACAGCCCTTCAGCCTCCGCCAGATCCATTTTGCCATGCGTGAAGGCCCGGCGGGTAAATTCCCCCGGCTCCGCCTGGCGCAGGCCCTCAATCTGTTCGAGCGCGCCTTCAATCGCCCGGATCACCGCTCGGCCGCCGTGGCAGTGAATTTCGGCCAAATCTTCGCCCGTGGCGCTGTTCGGACCCGGGAACCAGAGACACAGTGCCTGGTCCAGCAGCTCACTATTAACCTTATTGGTTATATTACATAGGGTCGCTACACGCGGTTCTGGTAAATTTCCGGCCAGACCCACAAGCGCGTTCGCCGCTTGCGGCCCGCTGATCCGCACGATTCCAATCGCCGCCGGGGGCTGTCCGCTCGACAAGGCGAAAATGGTGTCATCAGCGGTCATTATGGCTGAAAACGGCGGCTAATCGGACTTTTTCTTGGTCGAAGATGACTTGCCGCCACCCGACGCAGCACCCATCGCCCCGGTCAGGAACGACGAAAACATCTTCAGGCCGGCTTCGCCCATCGGCGCGATGATCTTGGTGAAATTCTGCAATTGCTCGACCGAATTGGCGCCCTGCAGGAATTTCGACATTTCCTGCACGTAGCTTTCGTTGAGTTTCGCCACATCGGGCAAACCGATCAATCGGCGAGCCTCTTCCGGCGTGCAATCCAGTTCAACGGTGACTTTCATATTGTCTTCCTCTGTTTGACCGTTGCAGCGAAGTTCCCTCCCTCACCCAACAGGCTGATGTTCCACCTTGCCTGTGGCTGATATGGGGATATTGTGCGCAAAGAATCAAGTGATGATAAAAAGGAGTTGGACGATGGGCACGATGGAAAAGGTCAAAACATTGACCGGAGACGCGGAATTCCCCTGCTATGTGGCAAAGCCGGACGGTGAAGCATCGGCGGCAATCATCGTCATCCAGGAGATATTCGGGGTCAACAAAGGGATAAAGGCCAAGTGCGATCACTGGGCCAGTCTTGGCTATCTGGCGATTGCGCCGGATCTCTACTGGCGCATCAACGAAGCAACGGATCTCGATGCCGATGTCGAGGAAGAATTCCAGACCGCTCTCGATCTGATGGGCAAGTTCAACCAGGATCAGGGAATCTGCGATATCGAAGCCACGATCCATTTTGCCCAGAAAGAGATCGGCAGCCACAAGGTCGGCTGCGTCGGCTATTGCCTCGGCGGGCGGCTCGCTTTCATGACCGCCTGCCGCACCGACATCCGCGCCTCGGTTGGCTATTATGGCGTGGGCATCGACGGTCTGCTCGGCGAGAAGCATGCCATTTCCCATGAGGTCATGCTGCATATCCCCACGGCAGACGGATTTGTGTCATCAGAAGTTCAGGCGGCGATGCACGCCGGGCTGGATGACCATCCCAAAGTGACGCTTCACGATTATGAAGGGCTTGACCATGGCTTTGCCGCGGAATTTGGCGACCGCCGCAACGAAAACGCGGCCAGTCTGGCCGACCGCCGCACCGAAGCCTTTTTTGAAGAACATCTGGCATGAGCACTGCGGCGAACCTCAAGGTCTGGCATGAGCATATGGAGGAAAAGAGCCAGTCCGGTCTCAGCGACCAGCTGGCCGAGGATGCTGTGTTCCACTCGCCCGTCGTCCATACGCCGCAAGCCGGCAAGGCGATCGTCATGGCCTATCTCGGTGCCGCCGATGTGGTGCTGGGCAATGACAGCTTCCGCTATGTCCGCGAGATAGTCGATGAAAAGGCCAATATGGCCATGCTCGAATTCGAGCTCGAGCTCGACGGCATCCACGTCAACGGTGTCGACATCATCAGCTGGAATGCGGACGGCAAGATTCAGGATTTCAAGGTGATGGTGCGGCCGCTGAAAGCGATCAACAAGGTCTGGGAAGAAATGGGCAAGATGCTGGAGACGATGAAGGGTTGACTACCAAATTGTAGGCGTCAATCTGCATTATATGGGCAAGAGAATAATAGTCTATTGTGACGAATCCGCAAAAAAGGGAAAACACTTTTCCAACTTTTATGGCGCTACTATTTTAATGTCTGAACATCTTTATGAAATACAAAAACGACTGAATGACATCACGTATGATATGGGTTTGAACGACGAGATAAAATGGAACAATATTTCAGTCGGTAATTCCGATCGTTATCTCCAATTTGTTGATGAAGTTTTTGATCTAATCGAAGAGGGACGAATGCGAATGCGCATCATGTTCACTCACAATTACATGAGGCCCTTAGGATTGACAAAAGAGCATCGTCGAGACGCATATTTTATTCTTTATTATCAATTTTTGAAGCATGGCCTTGGACTCCGATACTATAATCGGCAAAGCGGTGACCGCGAGTTAGAAATAATCTGCGACCAGTTTCCCACCACCGGAAACCAAGTCGAAAATTTTAAGCGCCATATCGTAGAACACAACGAACGAGCATTAGGGCGTGCGGGAATTACAATAAAACCGCAGCTAATTGGCGAAGCCAAATCTCATGCTCACATAATTCTGCAAGCAACAGATGTGATTTTGGGAAGTATGAATTTTAGGCTGAATGACCTCCACAAAGCAAAGCCTCTGGGCAAGTTCAGGCGCGGTAAAAAGACGGTGGTAAAGGAAAAGGTATTCCGGAAGATATCGAGTCGAATAAGGAAGATATATCCAAATTTTAATATTGGAATATCAACAGGTCATAGAGGTGATATCGCTAACCGATGGAACGACCCTTACCGGCATTGGTGCTTCGAACCTGCAAATTCAGTCAGAGATGATTCCGCAGTGAAAGAATAGCCCTGCACGGGCTATGATACTATCGTATCGAACAACAGGTAAACCTGAAGCTTCGCTCCGTGCAGAGCCATTTCAATATACTTTCTATTGACTCGTTGTCAAGAATCTGACTCAAAATAATCCTCGAGTCGAACGAAAGAGGAACAGCCTCTTTTCGACCGTTAACCGAACAGCGTGAGCACGCCGATCGTCTGCTCGTCACCCAGCAAGCCGGTATAGATCATCTTGCCCGCAACATAGACGATCACCGCCAGCCCCAGATAAGCGATCCACTTGTAGCGCTCGATATATTTGGCGATAACATTGGCGGCGAGACCCATCAACGCCACCGACAGGAGCAAGCCGACCACCAATATGCCCGGGTGCTCACGCGCCGCGCCCGCGACGCCCAGGACATTGTCCAGACTCATGGATACGTCGGCTGCAGTCACGCCCCATACGGCGCCCCAGAACGATTTTGGTGATTTCACGCCGCTATGCTCGTCACCAATAATTTCTTCCGATCCGGCGGATTCGCCTTCGTGGAAGATTTCGCGGTAGAAATTCCAGCCCACCCACAGCAGCAGCAGGCCGCCAGCGAGAACCAGACCGACAATCTGCAGCAACTGCACCACGATCAGCGCAAATATGATCCGAAGAATCAGCGCAGCAGCAATACCGATCAGAATGACTTTGCGCCGCTGTTCGGCTGGCAAACCGCCAGCCAAGGCGCCGACGACGATGGCGTTGTCGGCGGCAAAGACGAGATCGATCAGTACCACCTGCCCAAATGCGGCAAGCGCCGCGGGGGAACCGATATTGGAAAAATCATGGACAATGGCGGCCCATATATCCGAAATCGAACCCAGACCGGTGGCGGTAGCGGAGAAAATAGAAAACAGTTCAATCATCACAAAATCGATCGTCCGTAATAGTGTAAAACCGGCATAGGATCATAGAAGCAGACTGCCCCGGTCGGACCTGCAGGATCGCATGTTCGGCGATCATCGGGGCACCCCGGCAAGCCTATTGGTTCATGCTGTCGAAGAAATCGTCGTTGGATTTGGAATCCTTCATCTTGTCGAGCAGGAATTCCATCGCGTCGATCGTGCCCATCTGCATGAGAATCCGGCGCAGCACCCACATTTTCTTGAGCTTCTCGTCCTCGACCAGCAGCTCTTCCTTGCGGGTGCCGGACTTGCCGACGTCGAGCGCCGGGAAGATTCGCTTGTCGGAAACCTTACGATCCAGCACGATTTCCGAATTGCCGGTGCCCTTGAATTCCTCAAAGATGACTTCGTCCATCCGGCTGCCGGTATCGATCAGCGCAGTGGCAATGATCGACAGCGAGCCGCCTTCCTCGATATTTCTGGCGGCACCGAAGAAGCGTTTCGGACGCTGCAGCGCATTGGCATCCACACCACCGGTCAGCACCTTGCCTGAGCTTGGTACAACAGTGTTGTAGGCACGGCCAAGACGGGTAATCGAGTCGAGCAGGATGACCACATCATGCTTGTGCTCGACCAGACGCTTGGCCTTTTCGATCACCATTTCGGCAACCTGGACGTGGCGGGTAGCGGGCTCGTCAAAGGTCGAGCTGATCACTTCGCCTTTCACCGAACGTTGCATGTCGGTCACTTCTTCCGGCCGCTCGTCGATCAGCAGCACCATCAGATAGACTTCCGGATGATTGTCGGTAATCGCCTTGGCAATATTCTGCAGCAGCACGGTCTTGCCGGTCCGCGGCGGTGCCACGATCAGAGCGCGCTGGCCCTTGCCCTGCGGCGAAATAATATCGATTACCCGGGCCGACTTGTCTTTTTCAGTCGGATCAAGACTGTCGAGCTTTAGCTTCTCGTCAGGATAGAGCGGCGTGAGATTGTCAAAATTGACCCGATGACGCACGGCGTCCGGATCATCGAAATTGATCGAGATCAGCTTGGTCAGCGCGAAATAGCGTTCACCATCGCGGGGGGCCCGAATTTCGCCTTCGACCGTGTCGCCGGTGCGTAGGCCAAATTTGCGGACCTGATTGGGAGAGACGTAAATATCATCGGGACCGGCAAGATAATTGGCATCTGCCGAGCGCAGGAAACCGAAACCGTCAGTCAAAACTTCGATCGTGCCGACGCCCATGATCTGTTCGTCATTGTCCGCCAGTTCCTTGAGGATGGCGAACATCAAATCCTGTTTGCGCAGGGTCGAAGCACCCTCGACGCCCAGCTCTTCGGCCATCGAGACCAGGTCAGCGGGCGATTTTTGTTTCAATTCTTTCAAATGCATGGAGTTTTATCCAAATATGTCAGGAGGTTATTTCTTAAATTCGCATGTGCGCAGCGGATCGCTGTATTCAGTTCACATGAAAGATCGCCCGGACGGGCTTTTGCCGGTAATTACGCCTTTGTGATTTCGGTGTCAACCAGGCCTGATCAAAATGGTTTGATGATCACCAGTATGACAATGATCGCGGCGCTGATACCCGGCACTTCGTTGACCAGCCGCAAGGCCTTGTCGCTCATTGTCCGCTCGCCCCGGGCCAGCTTTTTCACATAGCCGATCATCCAGCCATGATAGCCGGTCAGCAACAGCACGACGAGCAATTTGGCGTGGAACCAGCCTTGGCTGAACGCGCCAATATTATAAGCGAGCAGCAATCCGACGACCCAGACGATCACCAGCGACGGGTTGAGAATGATCTTGCGCAGCTTGCCTTCGCGCTCGATCCATTTGGCGTCCTCATCAGAACCGACGGCGCATTCCTGATGGTAAACGAAGAAGCGCGGCATCATGAACAGCCCAGCCATCCAGAAGATCACAAAGATAATATGGGCGGATTTTAGCCAGAGATAGAGCATCGACAGAATTTCATTCATGGTCTCACAAGTGTAAGCAGCTTTTCGACATGTTCAATGGGCGTGTCGGGCAAAATCCCGTGGCCGAGGTTGAAAATGTGCGGCCGGTCTTCAAAAACGTCTAGGATATGCCGCACGGATTTTTCCAGCGCATCACCTCCCGCGATCAGCGCCAGCGGATCCAGATTGCCTTGAACGGGAAGATTCGCAGGCAGATATTTATCCGCCCAGACCGGATCGACCGTTTCATCCAGGCCAATGGCGCTGGCTCCGGTTTCATTGGCATAAGCGATTAGTTTCGCGCCAGCACCCTTTGGAAAGCCGATGATCGGCAAATCCGGATGCACCGACTTCAGCCGCGCTATGATCGCGGCATTGGGCGCAATCACCCATTTTTCAAATTGCGCCGGGGATAGCGATCCGGCCCAGCTGTCAAACAGTTGCACGGCATCGACGCCGGCATCGATCTGGCCGAGCAGATAGGTCACCGTATTTTCGACGATCGCATTGATCAGCTCCGAAAAGGCCGCTTCATCCTGATAGGCAAAACGGCGCGTTGCCGCCTGGTCCTTGCTGCCCTGTCCGTTGACCATATAAGTAGCGATTGTCCACGGACTACCGGCGAAGCCCATGAAGGTCGTTTTGTCGTCGAGCTGGGAAGCGACGGCACGAACCGTTGCGTATATAGCCTCAAAATGCTCAGGAGCCCCCTCCAGAGAGGCCAAAGACGCGTCCAGCAACCTCGGTGCCAGCCGGGGTCCTTCGCCTGCTTCAAACCACAGCTTCTGGCCCATCGCATGCGGCACAATCAGAATGTCGGAAAACAGGATCGCCCCGTCGAACCCGAAACGCCTGATCGGTTGCATGGTGACTTCAGCCGCTGCCTCGGCATCATAGCAAAGTTCCAGAAACCCGCCTTTTTGCGCGCGTAACTCGCGATATTCCGGCAAATAGCGGCCCGCCTGGCGCATCAGCCAGACCGGCGTTTTTTCGGTCTTCCTGCCGAGCAGAGTCTGCAGCAGAATTTTGTTTGAATCGATTCCATTCGGCATAGAGAGATGGTCATCCATTATATTATATATTAGTATTATTATAAATTGTTGTTGATGATAGAGCGTGGAAAAGGCGGTAACCTGCCAGCGCCGCAAATACAAACAGATTGACAGATAGCGGTTAATGCAAATTTAACCGATTCCCATATTTCATCCCCACTATCCACAGACTGTGGATCAAATCTGTCAATGTTGGTTCGCTGTGGATGGATTGGCCGGAATCGGGGACGACTATGACGAGACCACTTATCCCCGCTTTCATCCCTTGCTTTATCCCCCGTGAAATCACAAAGCTTATCGGATGAACCGCCTCCACCTCCATCTGCTCTCTGACTCGACCGGCGAGACCCTGGAAAATATCGCCAAGGCAGCGCTTGCCCAGTTTGACGGTGTCGAGATCATCAAGCATTTTTGGCCTATGGTCCGCTCGGAGAAGCATCTCAACCGAATCCTGACCGAAGTCGCGGATAACCCCGGACTCGTCATATTCACCATCGTCAACCGGGACATCAGAACCAAACTGGAACGTGAATGCCGACATCTGGGTCTGCCATCCGTGCCAGCGCTCGATACCGTAACCGATGCCTTGTCAAATATGCTGGGACAGGAAGCCAAGGCGAGACCCGGCCGTCAGCACATATTGGACGCCGCTTATTTCGCCCGGGTCGAGGCGATCCAGTTCACCATCGCCCATGATGACGGTGTCGGTTGGGAAAATTGGGAAGAGGCCGATATCGTGCTCGCCGGCGTCTCGCGAACCTCGAAGACGCCGACTTCCATCTATCTGGCCAATCGTGGCTACAAGACCGCCAATATCCCGATCGTGCCCGAATCGCCGCCACCCGATTCGCTCTATCATCTCAAAAACCCGCTGGTCGTAGGGCTGATCACCGGTGCCTCGCGTCTGGTGCAGGTCCGGCGCAACCGGTTGCTATCGCTGAATCAGGCGCCGGAAACCGATTATGTCAACGAAGAGAAGGTGAAGGAAGAAACGCAATATGCCCGCCGGATGTTCGCCGACAATGGCTGGCCGATGATCGACGTGACGCGGCGCTCGATTGAGGAATCGGCGGCGGCGATTATCAATCTTTATAACGAACGGCACGTCGGGGCCGC
>PFJE01000023.1 GCA_002783865.1 Sphingomonadales bacterium CG_4_10_14_3_um_filter_58_15 | reverse complement strand
ACCTCGCCACCTCCCATCGGCAAAATTTCGCCAAATATTATGACCTCGCCGAACGGGTCATCCCGCAGCAGCATCGTGAAGCGGTTCATGACGAGAATACCCAGATCGACTGGCTATGCCGTAACGCGCTGGACCGTCTGGCCTTTGCTGCGCTCGGCGAAATCCAGCGCTTCTGGGGCGCGGTGGATGCGAAAGAAGTAAGAACCTGGTCACAGGGCGTTCGCGACCTCGTTCCCGTCAAACTGCAATCGCATGTCGGCGACTGGCGCGATGCGCTGGCTCCGCCCGATATCGAGGCGCGCCTGGCCAGCGTGTCCGCTCCGACAGCGCGGTTGCGGATCATCAATCCGTTCGATCCGGTGGTGCGCGACCGCAACCGGCTGTCGGCGCTGTTCGGCTTCGCCTATCGCAACGAGATGTTTGTCCCGGCGGCGCAGCGCCTGTGGGGCTATTATGTCTATCCACTGCTCGAACGCGACCGCTTTGTCGGACGGATCGAAATCAAGGCTGACCGCTCGTCGGGTCGTTTGCGGGTCACGCAATTCTGGCCCGAACCGGGCATCCTCTGGACGACAGGGCGGCAGGCAAAGCTGGACGCGGAACTGGCGCGGCTGGCGCGCCTTATCGATGTCAGCGACATATCATGGGACTGTGATCGCGCGTGAAGCCCGGATTGGAGCAGGCGAGGTCAGTGGCGGGGCGGAATATCGCAAAAACGGCATGCTGGCCGGTCGACTCGTCTTAATGGTTGGCATCGCGAATCATCCGCCGCTAAAGAGATCGGCAATGGGTCGAACCGCATATCGTTGCTGCCTTGGCATGCTGGTCATTTTGCTGATGGGATCGCTCATCCGGCCGGGCCAGGCACAGACCACGCAGGAGACCGGAGAGCAGCCCGCCGTCGCGGACCAGGACCAGTGGGACCTGGATACGCAGCTCGACCCGGACCAGCCCCTGACCGAATTCCCGGATTTCGGCGTCGAATGGCCGGACCTGGATCAGGCAACCGCTCCGGTATCGGAAGCAAGCGATGAAGAGAGCGCCCCGGCCCTGGCGACCGCAGAAGAGATCGAGGAGGAACGGCTTCAGGCCAGCGCGGACCTGTTGACGGATGAGCTGTCGCTCAACGAATATCGACCGACCGATGCGCTGGCGGAAACGGCCTATCGTATCAGCTTTGCTGGCCTGCCCGCCACGATCGGAGAAGCGTTTGACCGGCGTTTCCAGATTCTCTCCGTGCTCGAGGAATATCGCGGCGACGACGCGAATTTTGCCCAGATTCGGCGGCGCGCGCAAAGCGATGCCGATCTGGTTGAACGGCTGCTGCGGATCGAAGGCTATTATGACGCGGTCGTGCAGACGCGCTTCCAGACCGATGGAGCGGAACGGGTCGAAGTCATCATCAATGTGCAGCCGGGTCCGCAATATGAACTGGACGCGATCAGCTTGCCCGGTCTGGCAGCCGCAGTCGCGCCAGACCCCGAAAAATTCCGAGATATTTTCGGCTTGCAGTCGGGCGCGATCGTCAACAGCGATCGGATCATGGAAGCCATCACCCGGCTGGACGTCGCCATGGCCGAAAACGGCTATGCTTTCGCGCAAACCGGCGAGCCGCAGCTGGAAATCGATCATGCCGAACGGCTCGGCGATCTCGAAGTTCCGGTGACGCCCGGCGGCCGTTATCATTTCGGTTCGATTCTCATGGCGCAGACCGACCTGTTCGGGCCAGATCATGTCCAGATGATCGCCCGCTTCAATCCGGGGGACCTCTATCAGGCGTCCGATCTCGAAGATTTGCGCCGGGCGCTGATAGCAACCGGTCTGGTTTCGACCATTTCGGTCGATCCGGTTGTCGGCGAGGACCCGAAAGCAGTGGATATCGCCGTCAATGTGGCACCGGCCCCGCTGCGCACCATCGCTGGCGAGCTGGGCTATGGCACCGGTGAAGGGGCTCGGGCAGAGGTCAGCTGGGAGCATCGGAATTTCTTCCCGCCGGAAGGCCTGGTCCGGGCCACCGCCGTCCTCGCGACGCAGGAACAATCGGGCAGCGTGGCCTATCGGCGCAACAATTACCATCGGCGAGACAATGTCCTGAACGGCCGCGCGGCGCTGAGCGTTGTCGATCGTCCGGCGTTCAAGGCGCAGACCTTCTCGATCGCCGCCAATATCGAACGACTGAGTAATCTCATTTATCAGAAACGCTGGAGCTGGTCGGCGGGGGTCGAGCTGATCGCATCGCGAGAAACTGATGTCACCGGCCCCACCGGCGCGACCGGCCGGGAAACCTATTTCATCGGTTCGCTGCCGGGCCTGGTCACCTTTGACGCCAGCGATGACCTGCTCGATCCGACTCGCGGCTTCCGATTGACCGCCCGCGTTGCCCCCGAGGCATCGTTGCAGAATGGCAGCTTTTTCTATGTCCGCAGCCAGTTCGACGGCAGCGCCTATTTCCCGGTATCGGATAAAATCGTGCTGGCTGGCCGCACACGCTTGGGAACGATTGTCGGTGCCGGCAACAATCGCATAGCGCCATCGCGTCGCCTCTATTCCGGCGGCGGCGGATCGGTGCGCGGCTATGGCTATCAGAGCATCGGACCGCGTGATGTCAATAATGACCCGCTGGGTGGCCGCTCGCTGGTCGAATTCTCGCTGGAAGCGCGGGTAAAGACCGGCTTTTTCGGCGGCAATCTCGGTGTTGTGCCATTTATCGACGCCGGCAATGTCTACACCAGCAGCACCCCGGATATCTCCGGTCTGCGCTACGGCGCCGGTCTGGGTGTCCGCTATTATAGCGATTTCGGACCGATCCGGATCGATGTCGGGACACCGATTAACCCGCAGCCAGGGGATTCGCGCATCGCCGTCTATGTTTCCCTCGGACAGGCTTTTTAGATGGCCGAGAGTCGCGCAAAACCCGGCTTCAAGCTGATGACCTGGCGTTGGCCGCTGCGCAGCCTGGTGGCCTTGGTCGCGGTCATCATCGGTGTTGTGATTGGCGCTGCCGTTTGGCTGGACAGCGATTCCGGGCATCGTTTCATCATCGACCAGGTCGAAGCGCTTGAGCCGGACAACGGCCTGCGCATCGGCATCGCGGCAATCGACGGATCGATCTACGGTCAGGCGGATGTGCAAGGGCTGACACTCAGCGATCCGAAGGGTGCGTTCTTTACCGCCGAGACAGTGGTCGTCGACTGGAACCCGCTGGCGTGGATTTTCAATGAACTGAACATTTCCGACGCCGTGATCAAAAAGGGGCGTCTCAGCCGGGTGCCGACATTTATCGACAGCGGCAAGGATCTGCCGCTGCTTCCGGATTTTGATATATATATCGGTGCTTTTCGCGCCGACAATCTGGTCCTCGAAAAAGCGGTCGCCGGCACCAAACAATTCGCCAACCTGTCGGGCTCGGCTGACATCCGGGCCGGACGCGCGATGGTCCATCTCGATGCGGCAACGACCAGCAGCGGCGATAAATTGTTTCTCGCTCTGAACGCCGAACCGGAACGCCAGAAACTCGATATCGACGCCGAGATAATCGCGCCCGCCGGCGGGGTTTTAGCCGGGGCACTAGGCCTGAAGCAGGATCTGGCACTAACCCTGAAAGGCGACGGTAGCTGGCAGAAATGGAATGGCGAGCTGAATGCGCTCAGCGACGGCGTGTCGCTCGCCCAGATCACGCTCGAGGCGCACGAAGGCCTGTTTGCCTATGATGGCAAGCTAAACGGCTCTCTCATGCCCAAGGGTGTTGCGCAGAAACTGGCATCGCCCAATCTGTCGATAAAGGGGACCGCGAGCCTCGATAATCGCTTGGTTACGCTGGATCTTGCGGGGCGGTCCGCCGCCTTGTCGCTGACCGCAAAGGGCGGCATCGATCTGGCGCGCAGCAGTCTTGACGCGATGCGGGTCGAGACCAGGCTGATCAATCCGGCGGCGCTGGCAGCCAATATGAAGGCGCAGGATTTCGAGCTGAAGGCCCTGCTGAACGGC
>PFJE01000176.1 GCA_002783865.1 Sphingomonadales bacterium CG_4_10_14_3_um_filter_58_15 | reverse complement strand
GACACGCCCATTCCGGTACGCAGCGCCATCGATATGCTCATGGGCCGCCGGGAAATCTTCTACCAGAAACCCTCGCTCTTCCATTATCCCGGCATGCCGCAGCGGGAATTTTACGAACGGTCCGAATTTCCCTGGCTCGCCGAAATGGAAGCCGCGATACCCGCCATGCAGGAAGAATTGCGCGCGGTGATCGCGCGGACCCAGGCGTTCCAACCCTATGTGCAGGGGCACCCCAACCGGCCGCGACCGAATAACCCGCTGCTCGACGATCCCAGCTGGGGGGCGCATTATTTCTGGAAAGACGGCGTCGAAGTGACGGAAAATTCGGTCCATTGTCCGAAGACGATGGCGGCACTGGCGGCTGCCCCCATTCCGGTGATTCAGGAGCGCTCGCCGATGGCGCTCTATTCCGTGCTCGAACCCGGCACCCATATCGCACCGCATCATGGCATGCTCAACACCAGACTGATCTGCCATATTCCGCTGATCCTGCCGCCTGAATGTGCGCTGCGCGTCGGCGCCGAAACCCGTCCCTGGCAGGATGGAGAGGCGCTGATCTTCGACGACAGTTTCGAGCATGAAGCCTGGAACCGGAGCGACCAGCGGCGGGTGATCCTGCTGTTCGAAATCTGGCGTCCGGAAATCTCGGCAGACGAACGCAGCGCGTTGACCACGATTTTCGAAGCGATCAACGAATATCAAAAACCGGTCGAGATATAGCAGAAGGCAGACCCCATCGGCTGGCTCTGCCCTGCCCTACAAAATGGCGTCGCCCATATTGAGCATCTTGCCATTGGTAACGATCACCCGGTCGCCGAGCTGGGCCTGCTCGAACAGACGCCGCGCAAATTCCTCGGGCACACCGATACAGCCGCGCGTTCCCCAGCCCCATTTGACGTCGGAAGCATGGATCGCGACGCCGTCATTGGTCAGCCGCAGCATATAGGGCATCGGCGAGCCATAGATGTTGGAGACATGATCCTTGCTCTTCTGACTGATCGGAAAGACGCCGGTCGGAGTCGGCTTTTCGGAGTCGCCAAAGGTGATCACGGCTGCACCAATTTCATAGCCGGCGCGGAATACGGAAATGCTCTCGGCCTGAAGATCGACGGTCACGACCAGCTCGCCTTCCGGCACGCCTTCGTCGTCCCACTTGTAATAGCCATGGACGAAAGGCTCGTCGATTTGCAGGATCCGCTTGACCACAAACTTGTCGCTCAACGGCAATTTGTCGGCAAGATCACCAGCATCGGCCGCAAGGGTTTGGAGTGCCGACTCGTCCTCGGCAACCGGATCCGGAGCCACAATTTCGTTAGCCATCGTCTCGCGCGGCGCAGAAGCGGTTCCGGCGTCAGCGCGAGTCAGCCCCATTACCAGCAGCGCCCCAATTGCCAGCGCTGCGATCAGCAGCACCGATGCACTTACCCGATAGGCTATTTTCTCGACCATCGCTCATACTCCATTTGTTAACGGAGTGTTTACCATGGATTGGCGAAGAAAAATGACCGATTTTTGCGCCGTCCCGCAGCGGTACGGTGGTTACCGGAATGTTAAGGAGCAGCGTTAACGGGCGCGACGGGGTGTCGGCGCCGACCAGCGCCCCATCCTTCAATCATGAGGGTCGTGAATAGCAGCGCGCTCCCGCGGGAGCCAAAGTCTAGAACACCGCCTTCGCTTCGGCTTCCTTCATCATTGCCTTGCGCACCAAGGGAATCGGAGGGCCGCCGTAGCTGAGAAATTCGTCATGAAATTCCTTCCAGCCCGCCATCGCTCCGTCGTCCTGCGCCTTCTGCTCGGCAAAATTGGCGCTGGTCCAGTCTTCCCGCAGCTTGCGGATCATCAGCTTGCCCATCGTGTAATTGAGATAGGCCGGATCATAGGTGCCGCGCGCCGCCTGCTGGTCGGCATTGCCTTCGTCCTGATAGCATTGCTCAAGAAACATTGTCTTCGAATCCGCCACGCTCATGCCCTGCGAATGGAGGCCAATCGCAGAAAGGAACCGGCAATCGCGCAGCAACGCATTGGACAACTGGCCGATATGGGTTTCGTTATCGCCCTCATTGAGGCCCGCTTCCCACATCATTTCCTCGCTATAATGCGCCCAGCCCTCGGCAAAGGCATAGCCGACGAATAATTTGCCGAATATCGATTGGGCGCGGTTGCTGTGCAGGAAATTGAGGAAATGGCCCGGCCAGACTTCGTGCACTGAGGTGAACAACAGGTCCTTGGTGCCCGGAATATAGGCCTGGCGCTTGGCTTCATCCCATGACGGATCGGGCGGCGAAATATAATAGACCGATGGCAGACCCGTTTCATAGGGACCAGGAATGTCGATATAGGCGCTGTTCTGCCGGTTATAAGGCGGTGATTCCTCGACCTGCGCTTCTTCGGTTCCGGGTATCGAAACGATATTCTTGTCGACCAGAAAGGCGCGCAGTCCAGGCAGTTGCCGACGCGCTTCCTCGACGGGGCCGTCTTTCGGCTTGTCCCTGCCCATCTTCGCCATGCAATCGGGGATGCTCGCACCCGGCGCAAATTTGCCGCACGCTGCGGTCAAAGCCGTCTGATTGCGCTTCAGGTCCGCCCGGCCGATTGCTTCCAGTTCGTCCAGCGAAATATTGACGCCCTCGGTCTTGCTCACCATCGCTGCAAATTTCTCGGCACCCAGCGCATAGCCGTCCTTGGTCGCCGGCACCGAACCGATATGCCCGGCCAGATCCTTCATCGCCGCGGCTGCCGCAGCAGCGGCTACGTCAAATTGCTGCTGAAGCTCGGTATCTTTGACTTCGGCAAAAGCGGCCTTGGCATCGCCGGTAAAATAGTCCGCAAAACCGCCGAAACCGGCCTGACCATATTTGAGATAGGTTTCCGGCAGCGGCAATTGCAGATTCGCCTTGATCTGCGCCGCGGCCGCGGGAACCGCCTTGGCATATTTGATAAACGCCTTCATCCGCGTTTCAGCATCGGCATAGGGCCGCGCGATATAGACATTGGGGTCGAGCGCCCCGACATAATAAGCCGGATTCTTGTGCGGCCAGTCGGCGGTTTCCAGCCAGAAGAGCTCGCCTTCCATCACATTGATCAGATAGTCCCGCTCGAACAGTTCCGCTTCACTCAGATCAACGGCATCAATCGCCTGCGCATCCGCGATCGCCTTCTTGCGGATATCGACCATCTTTTTCAGGCCCTCGTCGCTCCAGTCCGGTAGCTGACCGTCAAATTCATGCTTGCCCTGATAGACCGCGAAATTTGGATTCACCGGGAAATAACCGTCGAGAAAGCTCGTAAGATAACCGCCCCAGACGCCGCTATCATCAATTTGCATCGCGGCAACCGGTTCGTCCTCGATCTTCTTGCATCCGGTTACCGTCAAGGCGGCCAGAGATACAGCCAGCATCAAATTGCGCATCTTCATTATAGTCTCCCGGGGAAAAGTTGCTTCTGATGGTAAAGGCAGTGATTGGCATATTCGGGGATTGCTTGACCAGCGTTATTCGACGAACCACCTTCGACCAAATCTTTCTGTTTGCGAACGAATTGATTGCAGCAAGTTGCGCCAATCGCTAGCAGATATCCCGTGATCAGTTCCGCTCCGCATCCCTTCACCATCGCCAATTATCGCTACCTTTGGTTCTCGCGACTGGCATCGATGTTTGCGCTCTATGCGATGATGCTCATCCTCGGCTGGCAAGCCTATAACCTGGCCCGCGAAGATATGGGGATCAGCGCCTCGGCAGGCATATTGGGCCTGCTCGGACTGCTGCAGTTCGTGCCGCTGTTCATCCTGACGCCGCTGGTCGGATGGGTGGCCGACCATATGGACCGCCGCTGGATCGCCCGCATCGTATTGGCCGCCCAGGCGTTGATTGCCCTAACGCTCGGGTTGCTCACGGCAACCGGCGGCATCACCCTCTGGAACATCTATATCATCGCCGTGCTGCTCGGTATTTGCCGGGCCTTTCTCGGGCCTGCAGTCACCTCATTGGCACCCAATCTGGTGCCCAAAGCATCGATCCCGCGCGCCATAGCGCTTTCGACCATCGCCTGGCAAGTCGGCGTCATCGCCGGGCCCGGCATGGCTGGCCCGCTGTACAAGGTCGATGCCGCGCTGCCCTATTTCGTCTGTGCCGGCCTCTACGCGCTGGCGACGCTGGCGATCTTTCTGATCGGCCCGGTGCCGCGCCCCGCAGCGGACAAGACCAAAGGGCCCCTGCAACAGGTCACCGACGGCTTGTCCTATGTCTGGACCAACAAGCTGGTGCTCGGCGCGATCACGCTGGATCTGCTGGTGATGTTCCTCGCCGGTGCCACGGCGATGATCCCGGTCTTCGCCAAGGATATTTTGCATGCCGGCGAAATCGGCCTGTCGCTGCTCGCTGCTTCCCCAGCCGTCGGCGCAGTGATTGTTGCGCTGATCTTCTCCTTTGCCCCGCTCAGCAAGAATGTCGGCAACAGCATGCTGGTGGCGATGGCAGTATTCGGACTGGGCACGATCGGCTTCGGACTCAGCACCAATCTCTACCTGTCGATGGCCTGCCTCGGGATTTGTGGCGCCGCCGACATGTTCGGAGTCTACGTCCGCAGTTCGCTGATCCAGTTGCATACACCGGATGCCAAGCGGGGACGCGTCGGCGCGGTCAGCCAGATGACAATCAGCGCGTCGAACGAACTCGGCGATGCCCTGTCCGGCGGCCTCGCCGTTCTTGTCGGCCCCATCGCTGCCATTGTCGCGGGCGGCGCTGGTGCTATAGTGGTGACCGGACTGTGGTCGCGCCTGTTCCCCCAACTGGGCGCTGCCAAGACTTTTGATCCGCCGGAAGACATGGACCCGGCAAGAAGAATGAAAAAATAGACAGGAGAGCAGGACAATGATTGCCAATAATATTCTCGAAACCATCGGAAATACCCCGCATATCAAGATGCAGCGCCTGTTCGGCGATGCCAATGTCTGGATCAAGTCCGAACGCTCCAATCCGGGCGGCTCGATCAAGGATCGCATCGGCCTTGCCATGATCGAGGCGGCCGAGAAATCCGGAGCGCTCAAGCCCGGCGGAACGATCATCGAGCCGACCTCCGGCAATACCGGCGTCGGCCTGGCGATGGTTGCGGCGGTCAAAGGCTATACGCTGGTGCTGGTCATGCCCGAGTCGATGTCGCTGGAACGCCGCCGCCTGATGCTGGCCTATGGCGCAACCTTCGACCTCAGCCCGAAAGAAAAAGGCATGAAGGGTGCTATCGAACGCGCGCAGGAACTGGTCGACCAGACACCCGGTTCATGGATGCCGCAACAGTTCGAAAATCCCGCCAATTTCGAAGTGCACAAACGCACCACCGCAATAGAAATCCTCAATGATTTCAAGGACAATCCGCTTGACGCAATCATCACCGGTGTCGGCACCGGCGGTCATATCACCGGGGTCGCCGAGGTGCTGAAGGAACATTGGAGCCATTTGAAAGTCTATGCCGTCGAACCGACCTCCTCGCCGGTAATCAGCGGCGGCCAGCCCGGCCCGCACCCTATCCAGGGCATTGGTGCCGGCTTCATCCCGGGCAATCTCCACACCAAGAGCATTGACGGCGCGATTCAGGTCGAACCGGCCGCTGCCAAGGCGATGGCGCTGAGAGCTGCCAAGGAAGAAGGCATGCTGGTCGGCATATCATCCGGCGCGACTCTGGCGGCCATTGCGCAGAAACTGCCGGAACTGGGCGAGGGAGCGAAAGTCCTCGGCTTCAACTATGATACCGGCGAGCGATATCTGTCGGTCCCAGAGTTTTTACCCGAAGAATGAGCTCCATTGAGGTCCAGCAGTTTACCTATCGGCATGGCGACATAGAATTGGCGGGCTACATGGCGCAACCCAGCCGCTATCCGCGCGCTGGTATCTTGATTGTGCCGACCATAGCCGGTCCGACCAAGCTGATGTTCGATCGTGCCAGGTGGTTGGCCTCTTTGGGCTATAGCGCGATGGTCTGTGACCTCTTTGGCAAGGGTGCTCTGGAAGATATTCGGGAAGCGCGACAACTGGCCGAGGCCTTGCGCTCGGATGCGGAATATTATCGCGAACGGTTCCGCTGTGCGCTGGCGGAATTGCGCACACGATCGAAACTTGCCAACAGCCGGATCGCTGCGATCGGCTATTGCATGGGCGGTGAAGTGGTTCTCGAAATGGCGCGCGGCGGAGAGGATATCGCGCTCGTGGTGAGCTTCCATGGCCTGCTCGCGACACCGCTGCCGGCCAAGCGCGGAGTGATCAAATCCCGCATCCTGGTCTGCCATGGCCGGGCCGATCCGTTCGTGCCGCCAAAGCAGATGCGCGCCTTTCTGGAAGAGATGGATTTTGCCGGTGCCGATTGCCACGTGCATATCTATTCCGGCGTCCTGCACGGATTCACCGATATCAGCAGCGGTTCAACGGCGGTCGAAGCCGTGCGCTATGATTCCTCCGCCGACCGGCAAAGCAAGGCGGCCATGCTCAGCATGTTTGACGAGGTGTTTGAAAATAAAAAAACACCGGACCAATATTAGGCCCGGTGTTCGAAAGGCAGTAGATAAACGGGTCTAGTCCGGCTGGCCATCACCGTCATTGTCGAGCAGATCGGGCTGGCCGTCGCCGTCGCTATCCCACGCATCGGGCTGCCCGTCGCCGCTGCGGTCCCAGGCGTCCATCAATCCGTCACCATCGGTGTCCAGCGTTGGCGCGGGAATTTCCGACTGCATCTCATCCGGAGAGTCGGGCTCTGCGGCGTGGGCTGTGACCGATAGTCCGAGGCCGACGGGTATCAGAAAGAGCGTCATCCGGCGCATGCGATTTGGGCTTCTTTTGGAATGCATTGCATATACTCCTTATGCGTATCATTCCCCTGTCACAGCCCTTCTGAACAGGGCGCCTCCGTTGGTCCAGCACCCTTCGACCATGCGGGCGACAGAAACGCCAAATGGCTGATTTCCGCCATCTGCCGGTGAATAAGCACCATCCATCGTGATAAAATTTGCAGAGCGGCCTTTGACAGATTCTCGGCAACAGTTTGTCGAAATATTGTCATATTTTGTGCTATAATCAAAACAATGGGTCGGGATATTTCAACTGAAAGGTTGTTAGCCATGCCCATGCAACATGTTCGCCCGGCCTCCGCGAATCCCGTCAGCACCAACGAACGCCCGCTTATTATCAAGATCGGCAAGCGCCTGCGCAATACGATGAATCGTATTTCCATGGCCCAATCGAAGATTGCAACCGAACCCGTCCTGCACGCCCATGCATTTGAGTGGACCGGCCACTTGGCCGACAACTGGCAGACCATCGCGCAGGAAGCCGCTTCGATCTTGCGTCACCGCGATGCCGTGCCGCCGCTCAGGGAAATCTCACCGGATCACGCCCGGATTGCCGGCGATGGCAATTGGCGTTCCTTCTTTCTGTTCGGCTACGGCTATGAAGTCGCGGAAAATTGCGCGCGAGCGCCCAGAACGGCGGAACTGGTCCGCACAATCCCGGATCTCAATTCGGCCTTTTTCTCGATCCTCGAGCCGGGGGCGGTCATCCCCCGCCATCGCGGGGTGACGCGCGGGTTGGTGACCTGCCACCTCGGCTTGATTGTTCCCGATGGACCGGAGCGATGCGTGATGCAGGTCGAGGATACTGACCTGTTCTGGGAAGCGGGCAAATGGCTGGTCTTCGATGACAGCTATTATCACGAAGTGCACAATAACACCGATCAGCGCCGAGTCATCCTGCTGGTTCAGGTTAAACGGCCAATGCGCTGGCTTGGCCGGCTCGCCAATGATCTTGCATTGTGGGGTATTCGCCGGTCACCCTTTGTGCAGGATGCCCGGCGAAACCTCGGTATGTGGGAACAGGCCTACAGAGCGGCAGAACAGAACGAAGCCGCCTGATTATCCGGTTCAGGCGACCGCGAACATCTCCGGATCCAGCGCCATGATCGACTCGCTGCCGCCTTCAATCTTGCGGCGGAGCGAACCAGTATCCGGCAGGAACCGCTCGGCAAAATATTGCGCGGTTATCAGCTTGGCCTCGTAATATTTCGCATTGTCAGTGCCAGCATCCAAAGCGGCCTGTGCCGCCTCGCTCATCCGCAACCACATCAGGCCCAGCGACACGATGCCCATCAGGTGCATATAATGATAGGCGCCGGCACCGGCATTATTCGGATTGACCAGACCGTTCTGCATGAACCACATCGTGGCTTTCTGCAGTTCGCCATTGGCCTTTTCCAGCGCTTCGGCGAATTTCGACAGCTTGTCATGCTCTTTGGCTTTGGCAATCTCGTCGGCGACGACCTTGAAAAAAGCCTGTACCGCGCGGCCGCCGTTCTGGCCCAGCTTGCGCCCGACCAGATCCATCGCCTGAATGCCGTTGGTGCCTTCATAGATCATCGCGATCCGCGCATCGCGCACGAACTGCTCCATGCCCCATTCGGTGATATAGCCATGGCCGCCATAGACCTGCTGCGATTCCGTGCAGATGTCATAGCCCTTTGCGGTGCCATAGCCTTTGATCACCGGCGTCAGCAGACTGACCAGATCATTGGCCAATTGCCGCTCTTCCTCGGTTTCCGCCTTGTCTGCCAGATCGACCTGCAACGCGCCCCACAGGACTAGAGCGCGCATAGATTCGGTAAACGCCTTGCCGTCCATCAACATCCGCCGGACATCGGGGTGGACGAACAACACGTCCGCATTATGGTCCGGATCCTTCGCGCCGGTCAGCGCCCGGCCCTGCCGGCGATCGCCGGCATAGATGACCGCATTCTGATAGGCGATTTCGCCCTGTGCGAGACCCTGAAGCCCAACACCAAGACGCGCTGCGTTCATCATGATGAACATGGCGCGCAGGCCCTTATTCTCTTCGCCGACCATATAGCCGGTCGCACCGTCATAGTTCATCACGCAGGTGGCGTTGCCGTGAATTCCCATTTTTTCCTCGATCGAGCCACAGCTGACACCATTGCGCTCGCCGAGTGACCCGTCCTCGTTGACGAGGAACTTGGGCACGATGAACAGCGAGATACCCTTGGAGCTGTCCGGTGCACCCGGCGTCTTCGCCAGCACCAGATGGATGATATTTTCGGCCAGATCATGCTCGCCGGCGGAAATAAAAATCTTCTGGCCGGTGATGGAATAGCTGCCGCCGGGCATTGGTTCCGCCTTGGTCCGGATCAGACCCAGATCGGTACCGCAGTGCGCTTCGGTCAGGTTCATCGTTCCGGTCCATTCGCCCGAAATCATCCGCGTGGCGTATGTCTGCTTCTGTTCTTCGCTTCCCTCGGTCAGGATCGACGCAATCGCGCCCTGCGTCAGACCAGTATACATTTCCAGCGCCTGATTGGCCGAAACCATGAATTCCATCACCGCATTGCCGACCACCCGTGGCAGGCCCTGACCGCCGAAGTCTTCGGGCGAGGACAATGTCGTCCAGCCGCCTTCGGTCAGTTTCTGATAGGCTTCCTTGAAGCCCTTGGGCGTGGTCACCGAACCGTCTGGATGACGGGTGCATCCTTCTGCATCGCCGGACTGATTGAGCGGATGGAGCACTTCGGTCGAGAATTTCCCCGCCTCGATCAGGATCGCGTCAACCATTTCCGGCGTCGCGTTTTCAAAGCCGCTAATGTTGGAATATTTTTCCAGATTGAGGACTTCGTTGAGAATGAACCGGACTTCGCCGATTGGTGCTGTATAACTGGGCATGATTTTCTACTTTCTACTCAAAGGGGGTGGCCGGATCGCACCGGCATTTATCCTCTATTGATGCTGCGCTTTTGTGTCCGCCATGGCGGCCTGCACAGTCTTTATAAAACCGGTCAATTCCTTGATCGAACTGTCGATATCGGCGCGCTGTTTCTTCAGCGTATCGACTTTTTCCTGACATTTCTCGATCGTCACCTGCATCTGCGTCTGGCGGCCATCGCCGACATCATAGAGATCGATCATCTCGCGGATTTCGATCAGGCTGAACCCGACATTTTTCGCGCGCATGATCCAGGCCAGACGCGCCCGGTCGCGCTTCGTATAAATCCGCGAAAGCCCCTTGCGATCCGGAGCGATCAGCCCCTCGTCTTCATAGAAACGCAGGGCCCTAGCGGTGACACCAAATTCTTCCGACAGATCGGAGATCGTGTAGGTTTCGCGGTTCTTTAGATCCGGCGTATCCAGTTCGGCATGGTTTGGCGGCTTCGACATGCCCGTCCTATAGCTTACGCTAACGTAAACGTCAATGCTAGCCGCCGGGGCACAGATCCTCGAAATTTCGGCCGCTGGTTGACCGGGCAACCGCATCGCCCTCGCCGATCATGTAGAAACTGACGCCTTCGAAACCGGCGCGCGGGCTGCAATAGCTCGCACAGCTTCTCGGCAGATCGCCGGGCAATTTCAATTCGACTCCATCGAAACGGGCGGTGAAGCTGCATTTCTCTTCACTGTTCAGAGTGATCCGGACATTTTCCCCATCGCGCTCGGCCTCCCCCAGTCCTTCGCATTGGGTCCCCGGACCGAACACCGCAATCATCCCGACCTGATAGCCGTTTTCGTCGTTGCCCACCGCGCAAAACCGGTCGGTTCCCAGATCGCTGCTCCGTTCAAACGCACCGGAAAGTGTGACATTGCGCACATCGGGAATGACACCGGCGTCGATAGCCGCCTGTTCCAACGGCGAAAGTTGCGCAGCAGACTTGTCTGTATCCGACGATCCCTCGCCGCATCCCACCAGCAACAGGGCAAGAAACAGCACAAGGCCATGTCTCATTCGACCGGCTCCAGCTTACCATCGACGATCTTGCGATAGAAGCAGCTGCGCTGGCCGGTATGGCAGGCGGGGCCTGCGGGCACCGCCTTGATCCACAGCGCATCCTGGTCGCAATCGATCCGCATTTCGGTCACCGACAGGATATTGCCCGACGTTTCCCCCTTCTTCCAAAGGCACTGGCGACTGCGCGAATAGAAATGCGCCACGCCGCTGTCCTGGGTCAGCTGTAACGCTTCGGCGTTCATATGGGCCAGCATCAGCAACTCGCCCGACGAATCATCGGTGACGACCGCAGTGATCAGGCCATTCGAATCATATCGCGGCTGGAGCAGGCTTCCGGTCTCGGGATCATTGTCATTTTTTGTCATGGCACGGGATTAAGACCCCATCCGGTCCGGCGCAACGGCTAATGGCGCAATTGCTCCACCGCGTCCCTGCCCGTTCGCGCAATATTATGATTTTATGACATTGGGGGCAGACAAACTCCCCTTTCCTACCTATATCGCTGACATTCCCCGCCCGACCAATTACATGCCAGGTGAGATATGCTGACAACCCACCCGTTTGATGACGACAAGCTACGGGAAGAGTGTGGCGTTTTTGGAATCGCCGGCATTGAAGACGCCGCCGCCATGGTTGCGCTCGGATTGCACGCGCTCCAGCATCGCGGACAGGAAGCGGCCGGCATCACCTGCCGCAACGGCAGGGAATTTTACAGCCATCGCGCGCTCGGTCCAGTGGCCGGCAATTTTGACAGCGAAGAAGTGATCCACCGTCTGCGCGGCGATTCGGCCTGCGGCCATGTCCGCTATTCGACCACCGGTGCCGGTACTTTGCGCAACGTCCAGCCACTCGAAGCTGATCTCGCGTCCGGCGGCTTTGCCATCGCTCATAATGGCAATATTTCCAATGCCCTGGCATTGCGTGACGAACTGGTCCGCCATGGCTCGATTTTTCAGTCGACCAGCGACACCGAAGTCATCATCCATCTGGTCGCGACCTCCAAATATCGCACCTTGCTCGACAAGTTCATCGATGCCCTGAGACAGGTTGAGGGCGCTTATTCTTTGATCTGCATGACCGCCGAAGGCATGATTGCCTGCCGCGATCCGCTCGGCATCCGGCCGCTGGTGATGGGCCGGATCGGCGAAGCCTATGTGTTTGCTTCAGAAACCGTGGCCCTGGATCTGGTCGGCGCAGAATATGTCCGCAGCGTCGAACCCGGCGAACTGATCGTGGTAACCAACGGCGAACTGCGTTCCCACCGCCCTTTTCCCGACAACAAGCCCAGACCGTGCATTTTCGAACATGTCTATTTCTCGCGGCCCGATTCGATTGTCGACGGCAATTCGGTGTACAGCGTGCGCAAGGGTATCGGCGCGCAACTGGCGATCGAGAGCCCGGTCGACGCCGACATCGTGATCCCGGTCCCCGATAGCGGCACCCCTGCCGCCCTGGGCTTTGCCGAGCAATCGGGCATTCCCTTCGAGCTGGGCATCATCCGCTCGCATTATGTCGGTCGCACCTTCATCCAGCCGGGTGACGGCGTCCGTCATCTCGGCGTCAAGCTGAAGCACAATGCCAACCGCCCGCTGGTCAACGGCAAGAAAATCGTGCTGGTCGACGATTCGATCGTCCGCGGCACCACCAGCATGAAAATCGTCCAGATGATGCGCGAAGCCGGCGCTGCCGAAGTGCATATGCGAATTGCCAGCCCGCCAACCATGCACAGCTGCTTTTACGGCGTGAACACGCCGAAACGCGAAAAACTGCTCGCGGCCCAGAAATCGGTCGAGGAAATGCGCGAATTCATTCAGGCCGACAGTCTCGCTTTCGTTTCGATCGATGGCCTTTACCGCGCCGCTGGCGAAGAAACCCGCCATGATATCCAGCCGCAATATTGCGATGCCTGTTTCACCGGCGCTTATCCGACCGTCCTCACCGACCGCGATGGCGAGGAAGAGCCCGACCAGCTCAGCATGCTCAACGAGCGCTCGGATTCATCGGATTCCTCGGGCACGGCACGCGAGCATGAACCATCCGGCGACTTGCCTCGCCTCAAGCAAACAGCGAGCTAGTTATGAAATTTGAAGGTCAACTGGCGCTCGTTACGGGCGCGAGCCGCGGCATCGGCGCGGCAACCGCCCTGGCATTGGCGAAGGAAGGCGCGCATGTCGTGATCACCGCGCGCAACGCCGAAGGTCTGGAAAAAATCGAGGAACAGATCCATCTCGCCGGCGGCAACGCCACGATCGCACCGCTCGACCTGACCGACGGCGACAGCATCGGCCGGCTGGCCACCGCAATTTCCGGTCGCTGGGACGGGCTTGATATATTGGTTCTCAACGCCGCCATGCTCGGATCGCTGGGACCGGTGCCGGGCATCGACGGTCAGGAATTCAACAAGATCCTGACCCTCAATCTGATTGCCCAGCAAGCGCTGATCGCCGGATTTGATCCGATGCTGCGCAAGAGCGACAACGCCCGGCTGCTGGCCATCACCAGCAGCGTCGGTCGGAAACCGCGTGCATTTTGGGGCGCTTATGGGGCATCAAAGGCCGCATTGGAGACACTTGTGCTCAGCTATGGTGAAGAAATGCGCAATTTGGGCAAGATTCGCACAGCGATTGTCGATCCCGGTCGCACCCGGACAGACATGCGCGCCCGTGCCTATCCCGGCGAAGATCCGGCCAGCGTCAAGCTGCCGTCGGTCGTCGCCGACCGGCTGGTCGAGATACTCGCCAGCGACTTTGCCACCGGCGAGCGTTTCGAACTCAACTAGACCCTGTTTCAGCAAAGTGGAGGCAGCGATCTCTTCTCCCGTGAGGGAGAAGGATACAGAGCCTTATCGCTTTAGCGATTAGGCGGCGTTGGATGACGGCGTTCTGCAATCTGAAGCGCAGAACGCCCTCATCCAGCTGCGACTAGCGAACAAGTTCGCAAGTCTTCGCGTCCTTCTCCCTCACGGGAGAAGGGTGAAACAAGGTCTATTCTTCGCTGTCCAGATAGTCCTGCACGGCCTTGTAAAAGGCGTTGCGCGTCACCTTTTTCTCATCCGGCGTTGCGCTCGGCCAATTGCCATTGCCTGCGATCACCAGCTTGCGTTTCGGATCGACGAAGATACCCTGCCCGAAAATGCCCTGTGCGGCAAAACTGCCATCATCAAAGGTCCACCACTGATAGCCATAGCCAGCACCCGGCTGACCGATATCGGCCTGCTTGGTGCCCGCCTTGGCAAACCAGTCCTCGGGAACGACATAATCGTCACCAATCTTGCCACCGTTCATTGCGAATTGCCCGAATAGCGCAAAATCGCGCGTGGTGGCAGAGATGCAGCAGCCGCCAATCTCCTTGCCGCCATCATTGAGAATCCAGACGGCATCTCTGGACATGCCATATGGCTTCCAGATTTTTTCGGAGAGATATTCGGACAGCGACTTGCCGGTCGCCTTTGCCACCAGCACGCCGATCAAATTGGTTTCGCCGGTATTATATTGCCAGCGCGTGCCGGGCTCGGCTTCGTTGACCAGCGTCTTCATATAGAGGATCACCGGATCGACACCATCTTTCGATTTGGTCGTGTTAAACCGGGCAACATCACTGCCCTTGTCGCCATAATCCTCGTTCCATTTCACGCCCGAGGTCATTGTCAGCAGCTGCTCAACGGTCACGCCATCATAGCCGCTGCCTTTCAGTTCCGGGATGTAATCGGTCAGTGGATCGTCGAGCGACTTGATGAAACCGTCCTTGACCGCCGCCCCGACCAGTGACGAAACCAATGACTTGGCGACCGAAAAACTGGTCCAGCGATCCTCCGGACCAAAATCCATCCGATATTCTTCAAGCCTGATCTTGCCATCCTGCAAGACAACCAGTCCGGCCAGCCGCTGTTCCGCCATATAGTCATTGATGCTGAGTTCACCATTCTCCGTTTTCAGCGTTTGTGGCAATGGTTTGCCCGCCTCCAGTTGCCGGATTTGCTTGCCTGCTTCGATCGTCCGGGTGGTGGTCAGCAGCTCCATCTGGCGGAACGCATTGTCGCGTTGATCCTGGGTCCAGAACAGCACGTTTTCGTCAGTCGGCAGACCGGCAGCATCGGCCGCCACTTTCTGCACCTGTTCGCACGCCGTCAGGCTGATGCAGGCGACGCCCAGCATCGCCAGTCTTCCAAAATTTCTCATTGTTCCGCTCTCCCATTTTCATTTTTCTTTTATCAGTGTCACCTGCGCGACATCAATGCCGCCGCCGCGAAAGCCGCCTTCGCAATAGGTCAGATAATAGCGCCACAGCCGGACGAATTTTTCGTCGAAACCGGCGGGCAAGGCTCCGCGTTCCACCACGTCGTCAAATCGTTCCCGCCAGATTTTCAGAGTCTGCGCATAATCGAGACCAAAATTATTCTGGTCGGTCCATTGCAGTCCCCGTTCTTCGGCGAGCGCGCGAAAACGGCTCTCGGAAAGCAGCATCCCGCCAGGAAATATATAGGTCTGGATGAAATCAGCGCTCGCGGCATATTGCTCGAAAATATCATCGGCAATGCTGATATATTGCAGCGCCGCCCGGCCACCCGGTTTCAGATTGCGGGCGATGCAATCGAGAAAATCGGGCCAATATTTCTGCCCGACCGCCTCGACCATCTCGACGCTGACGATGGCATCATATTGCCCGTCCACGTCCCGGTAGTCCTGAATCAGAAATTGCGCTTCCGGATGATGGTCCCTCGCCCATGCTGTCTGCTCATCTGACAGCGAGATGCCGGTCACTTTCAGACCATGATCGCGCACCAAAGTTCCGGACAAATGACCCCAGCCACAGCCAATTTCCAGCACGCTGTCAGCCGGCTTCGCGTTCAACCGATCCGCAATTGCCGCAATTTTGGCTTTCTGCGCTTCTTGAAGTTCAGTCTTAACATCAGCAAATATACCACTGGAATAGCTCATGGTTTCGTCAAGCCACAGGGCATAGAAGTCATTGCCCAGATCATAATGATATTGAATATTCTGCCGCGCCCGCAGCTTGTCGTTGTTTCTCCGACTATGCCGCATCTTGGCGATCAGCCTGAACAATCCACCCGCCCGTCCCGTATCTTTCAGGCCCTCGCGATTGCGGGAAAACAGGTCGAACAGTTCGACCAGATCGGGGCTTTCCCACTCGCCCTTTTCCCACGCGCGATACCAGCCGATCGAGCCGGAATTGACCAGCCGCAGCAACGCGTTCCAGCTGTGCAGCGTAATTCGGGCTGTCGGACCTTCACCGCGCCCGCCGACAATGCGGGTCGTGCCGTCCGGCAACCGGCCTTCAAATGTCCCGTGATCGAGTCCCGCGTCAATCCGGTCCAATATCCGGTGAAATCCGGGCGCTGTCAGCCGCGCAAACAAGCCGCCACCGGTCCCGAAACGCTTGCGCGCATCGAGCAGGTGCTTGCCTCTTTTGGGTGCCTGCGCATTCATGCCGTCATAATGGACGAGCGGCAAGTGCTTGGCAATGCGGAACTATCCGTAAAAGGCCTTTGACTTAAGCGTCGTCCGCCTGCCCCGGTGCTGCTGCCGACCCGGCGAGAATCCCGCCGTCGATATTCAGTTCCGAGCCGGTGATATAGCTCGCTTCATCAGACGCCAGCAGGACCGCAATCGCCGCCACCTCGCTGGCCTCGCCAAAGCGCTGCAAGGGCGTGTCCTTGACCAGTGCCGCTTCCGCAGCGGCCCGCGCATCCCCTTCGCCCAGCATCGGCTCCCACATCGGCGTCATGATCGCAGCGGGATGGATAGAATTGCAGCGGATTTGCCAACCCTGCTGCGCGCAATAGAGCGCGACCGACTTGCTGTGGTTGCGAATCGCGGCCTTGGAGGAGGCATAGGCGGCGGCTCCCGGGATCCCGACGAGCCCGGATCGAGACGAGATATTGATGATGGAGCCGGTGCCCCTCCCCTTCATCGCCTTGATCGCATAGCGGCAGCCCAGAAAGGTCCCGTCGAGATTGACCCGATGCACCGCTCGCCAGTCTGCCAG
>PFJE01000062.1 GCA_002783865.1 Sphingomonadales bacterium CG_4_10_14_3_um_filter_58_15 | reverse complement strand
CGTCACCGCCATCGTTGATCAGCTTGCGCAGCGTGTCGTCGATGCGGATCGCCTCGAACACGCCGATCCGGCCCTGGAACCCGGTCTGGTTGCAATGCTCGCAGCCGGTCTCGCGGTAGACCACCGTGCCATTGTCGAAGCCGAGCAAGGAGGCCAGGCTGCCGTCGGCCTGGATCGGCGTGCGGCAATGTTCGCACAGCTTGCGCACGAGGCGCTGGGCGATCACCGCGCGCAATGTCGAGGCGAGCAGGAACGGCTCCACCTTCATGTCGCGCATGCGGGTGATCGCGCCGACCGCATCATTGGTGTGCACGGTGGAGAGCACCAGATGGCCGGTCAGGCTCGCCTGCACCGCGATCTCGGCGGTCTCTCTGTCTCTTATCTCGCCGATCATCACCACGTCCGGGTCCTGGCGGAGGATGGCGCGCAGCCCTGCGGCAAAGGTCAGGCCGACCTTGGCATTGACCTGGGTCTGGCCGATGCCCTCGATCGCATATTCCACCGGGTCCTCAATGGTCAGGATATTGCGGCTGCCGTCGTTCAATTGTTTCAGCCCCGCATAAAGCGTGGTAGTCTTGCCCGAGCCGGTAGGCCCGGTGACCAGGATGATGCCATTGGGTTCGCTCAGAGCATCGGTCAATATCGCATGGGTGCTCGCCGACATGCCCAGCAGGTCAAGCGAGATGCCGGCGCTTTCCTTGTCGAGAATGCGCATCACCACCCGCTCGCTCGCGCGGTTGGGTAGAGTGGAGACGCGGACATCGAGCAATTTCCCGCCCAGCGTCAGGCTGATCCGGCCGTCCTGCGGAATGCGCCGTTCGGCAATGTCGAGCCGCGCCATCACCTTGATCCGGTTGACGATCACGCCGGCGACATGCGGCGGCATGCGGAGTTTTTCTGTGAGCACGCCGTCTACCCGCATTCTGACGACAAGCCCGGTCTCATAGGGCTCGATATGGATGTCCGAAGCGCCCTGTCTGGCCGCCTCGGCAATGATGCCGTTGATCAGTCTTATGGTCGGCGCATCATCGACGCTGTCGAGCAGATCCTCGGCGCTTGGAATGTCCCCGGCAATCTCGTCCAGCCCCTCGCCGGCCAGCGCCATGTCACCGGCCATCGCCGCGGCCGAGCCGTCCATCGCATAATGGGCGCTGAGCAGTTTCTCGAACGCAGGGCCATCGACCAGCTCAACATCAAAGGGCAAGGCCAGATAGCGGCGCACCTCGAGCAGCGCCGAAGGGTCGGAATCCGTGCGCATGGCGATCGACGCACGGTCGCCATTCATGGAACAAAGCAATACACCCTGGTCGCGCGCATAGCTGTAGGGCAGGTCGAGCAGGGGCAAATGTGCAGGGGTGGTGGTCACATCATCGGAGTTGCTCTCGTCCGCTGAGATAGTTTCGCCGTTCACTGGTATATTTTCCAGCTTGAGGCGACCCGTTGCTTGCCTGAAACCGGTCGAAACGAGACCAAAGTCTCGGGAAATCCGCCGTGCATCACGATTACCTTCCCGCTGCTATCCGAACATGGGATAGGAAAGTAATGTGACGCTACGGCGACTCCTATTTGACAGTTAGATTACAGCGCTTGGCGATTAAAAGCGCAATCCGATGGTGGCGGCGAAACGGGTGCCGACATCATAAGTATTGTTCAGGATCGTCGTGTTGTTCAAGATCTGGGATTCACGATAATCCTCACCCAGGATATTGCGCGCCTCAAACTTCAGCTCAAAATCCTGGCCTGCGATATTGATCGCTTCTCTCAGCACGACGTCCAGTTGCCAGCCATTGCGCTCGATCAGATCCGGTTGCTGCTGTGGTCCGCGAGCGGTCACCCGGGGACTGTTGTAGGACAAAAGGATCGTCTGCTGTGACAGGCGCTCTTCCTTGTCCCGTTCAAATCCGATCTGGACATTGGCAACATGGTCGGATTGTCCGGCAAGCGCATCGCCGTCGTCGAACAGATTTGTCGATGCGACCGGTGCCAGCGTAATAGGGTTGACCGATACATCATCTGCCCCGACCTTGATATCGGATTTGGTGTAGGTATAGTTCGCCGCTATCATCAGGCGCCGGTCCTCGAACAGACCGCCCAGATCGTAGAGATCGAAATATTTCACCAGTTCCACTTCCGCGCCGTAAAGTGTCGCTTCGGGAGCGTTGGAAAAGCCCTGGAAGAGGGTATCGCCCTGGAAGAAGGCAACGGTGTCGATCGGATCGTCAATCTTCTTGTAGAAGCCGGCAATCGTGACTCTCTCTCCGCGCCCCATATAATATTCGAAACGCCCTTCAAAGTTGACGAGCGTGCTATCGACCAGCAAGGGATTGCCGACAAAGGTCCGGTCGGTTTCGAGATCAAGGAACTGCTGCTGGGCAAGTTCGCGAAATTGCGGCCGTGCGATTGTTTTTGATGCCGCAAGCCGGAATTGCATATCGTCTGTAAAGTTCCAGGTCAGCGTTCCGGCGGGCAGCCAATAATCATTGGAAATATTGGTTGCCGTAGCAGCAGCACCCCCACCTAATCCGGTCAAGAGAATGGGCGTCACGCTCTGCTTGCCATCTTCATAGCGCACACCGACATTGAGTCGCAAAGCATCGGCCAGTTCAACTTCGACTTGACCGTAACCGGCATGGACTTCCAGTTCGGCTTCGTAGCGCGGCACGGAATTGACCGACGCAACTTCGCGCAGCTGAATGTCATAGGTGACGATATTATAGTCAGACAGCAGGAAATCGATGCGTTCCTGATCTATCGGATTCGGAATATTGCCGGCAGGAACGAAGCGGAAATCGCGGCGCTGCGCATCCCGTTCATTCTTGTAATAATTATAGCCAACAGTGAATTTTATCGGCAAGTCAGCGACAACCGTATTGTAACCGAGATCCAGTCCGCCGCCATAAACCACGTCGTCAAGTTCGCTGAAGCGAACACGCGCCGACTGGCCTGGGGAGGTCAGATCATTGACAAAATCATTGGCGATCTGATCGTCAAACGCATAGCTATATGTCCGTTCATAGGGCGCATCGCGCTGCGATTTTGAATAGGCACCGCGAAAGTCGACTGACCAGTCATCGAAACGCAATTCACCCACCAGCTGGCTGGTGAACAGCTGGCGTTCAAAGAAGCTGGTCCGCCCGGTGTTCAGCAATGTTTCCTCATCGACGTTCAGTGAGTCAATGCCCTGCGAAATCTGCGCATCCTTTACCGTGTCGTGGATGTAGAGATTGGTGAAGCGAATCTGGCTCTCGTCAAATTCGGCGGAAACGCCCAGCAACCCATTGACGACGACGCGATTCTGGGTAGATACATACCGGAAATTTTCGTCTGCCAGCAACCCATCTTCGCCGTCCACATTGCGGATACCGCGTGCTTTCTGTTGCACGCCGCCGCGTGTGCGCCAACTGTTGTCGATCCCGGCATTGGCAATTACACCGACCAGAATGTCTCCGACATCGAACGAGGTTCCTCCGGTAATCCCGCCTGAGAAGTTGGCCGGAATGTCGCGATTGCGCTGGATCAGGTTCGTCCGCGAATTGCTCAAGCTCGTGGCAAAGCCCTTCAAATCTTCGCTGCTGAAATCAGTACCCACCGAAATTGGAATATTTTGCGCGATGGCATTGGCCAGTCCTTGCGGAATATCACGTTCGCCACTGTCATAACCAAGAAAGTCGGTGTTGGAACCGAAATAGGTATAGCCCAGCTTACCTGTGGTCTCGGTATCTCCGCTCACTCCAAAGTCGATTTCCAGGAAGGGTTCCGCGGGCGCGGTTTTGGTGGTCAGGTTGATCACCCCGCCGCCAAATTCGCCCGGATAATTGGCCGAGTAGCTTTTCTGGACGACCGTGGAGGCAATGACGCTGGTCGGGAAAAGATCCAGCGGAACAACGCGTCGCAACGGTTCCGGCGACGGCAGCGGAAGGCCGTTGAGCAGAGCCAATGAATAGCGCTCACCGAGACCACGCACGAACACAAAGCGTCCACCAACCACGCTGAGACCCGTGACCCGTTGCAGGGATCCGGCAATATCACCATCGGCTGTTCGTGCAATTTCTTCGGTGCCCAGAACCGAGACCACTTCGGGAGTGGCGCG
>PFJE01000029.1 GCA_002783865.1 Sphingomonadales bacterium CG_4_10_14_3_um_filter_58_15 | reverse complement strand
GCCTGCGGGGTGCAGGCTGTTGCAGCGGATCGGATAATCCTGCTCCTTGCAATGCAGCGCCACCGATTTGGTCATCGACCGCACGCCGCCCTTGGCGGCGCTATAGGCGACGAACGGGGAATAGCCCTGCAAGGCCGCCATGGAACTGAGATTGATGATCGAGCTGGGCTGGTCATTGGACTTCATCGCCTTGACGGCCGCGCGGCAGCCAAGGAATAGGCCCTCGAGCATTATCGAATTCTGCAGGCGAAATTGTTCAAGCGAGCAATCCTCGATGGTGCCGGGGATAACCAGGCCGGCATTGTTGACCAGAACATGGGGCGTACCAAAGGCGTCGATCGTTGCCGCCACTATATCGTCCCAGCGCTGCTCGTCGGCGACATCCTGGTGCAGGGCGATGGCCTGGGTGCCGATTGCATTGGCAACATTTGTCGCCGATTCCAGATCAATGTCGGTCAGTACGACCTGAGCGCCTTCTTCAGCAAAGCGCTTGCTGATCGCTGTCCCCAGGCCGGAACCGGCTCCGGTCACGATGGCAATTTTCCCTGTCAGGCGGCTCATTTATCTCTCTCCCCATTTCGATTGTTGCGACGCTATAGGCCGCCCGCTGCGGTGTCAGGCAATCCCTATTTTGGTTAGCTCCACTGCCGTTTTTTTGCGCACAATGAACAAATGTTGCGCAGAAAACACAGTTTTACATATTTGCTATCAAATTGGCTAGCAGAGCCATCAGAAACTCAGGCTTAATAGAAACTCACGACGTGGCGAGGTATCGCCAAAACTTTGGAGTTTTGGTTGCGACTGAATAGGTCGGACCAGTTTGGGAGAGAATAATGACCGTATTTTCGAAGCATCACAAGTCAAATTTTAACAACCAGGCTGCCAGAATCCTCTTGCTGAGTTCTGCGGCCACTTTCGCCCTGGCGGGCCTCGCGGCACCGGCTCATGCGCAAGATGTTGTGGATGAAGTCGATGAAGCCAACGTCATAACCGTGATTGCCCGCAAGCAGACAGAGACATTGCAGGAAGTGCCGGTGACGGTCACCGCCATCGGCGGCGACACGCTGGAAAAATATCAGGTCAATGAAATTGCCGATGTCGTTAGCAGGGTGCCATCGCTCAATGTTCAGGTTGGTGGGTCCGGCTCCGGTGGCCAAATCAGCTTGCGTGGGGTCGGTTCCTCTAGTATCTCTGCTTCCTTCGACTCTGCAGTGGCCTTTGATTTCGACGGTGTTCAGATTAGCACGATGCGAATGGTCCAGGCCGGTTTTTTTGATGTCCAGCAGATTGATGTTCTGAAAGGGCCGCAATCCCTCTTCTTCGGGAAAAGTGCCTCTGCTGGCGTTTTTGCCATTCGTTCTGCCAATCCTACCCAAGATTGGGAAATGGCCGGCAAGGTCTCCTATGAGTTTGAAGAAAAAGGGTACACCATCGGCGGCTATATTTCGGGTCCGATCAGTGATACCCTTGGTGTGCGCGTTGCTGCTCAATATCAGGACATTGAAGATTATGTGAAACTCGCTCCAGGTACGCCGGCGTTTAATCCCGATGGGAGTGTCAGGGACTCCAGGGGCCTGAAGAACTTCTTCGGTCGTGTGACATTGCAATGGAATCCGTCGGATGTTTTCAGCGCCAATTTGAAACTGAACTATGTCAAAAACAAGAATGATGGCTCTATCAGCCACACTGACATCAATTGCGGTGCGAATGGTGTGGCCGATCCGGTATTCCTGCTCTCGGGAGCTTTGATCATTCCTTCAAATGCCGACTGTAATGCCAGCGATAGCCTGTTTCATCATGCGGACGGAGCACAGGCACTAGTTAGCAAGGTTCCGGACGGTTCAGCAGGAAATCCGCGCTTTCAAAACGGCATTCCATTTGGCGAAACCGATATTTTCTTTGGCCGTTTGAAATGGGAACTGGACCTCTCCGATACGCTCAATTTGTCATCGGTTTCTGGTTATCTCAGTCTAGATGCGGTCGATACGGACTGTTTTGCCTTCGTCGGCATTTTTGGGCCTGGCATACCCGGCAATGCTGGCTGTAGCGACCCGCAGAACAAGACTGAGCAATTCAGCCAGGAGCTGCGCATTACCAGCGATTTTGATGGCATGTTCAACTTCATGGTGGGCGCATTTTACGAAGATCGTGATATTGATTTCAATACATCTCAGCAGGGCGTCAATATCTCGTTCGTAGCCCCCGACCCGGTAACGGGCAATACTTTCGATTGGTTCAAAAAACAGAATACCAAAACTGAAGCACTTTCGTTTTTTGCCAGTGCGACATTGGAACTGACAGAGCAGCTGGAATTGTCGGGCGGCGTACGCTGGACAGACGAAAAGAAGGTTTCAAGAATTAGCGTGCCTTTTGTTCATTCATTTTTATCAGCAACTCCGGCATTTATCAGTAGCGGTTTCTTTTCCGGTCCTATTACATTCTCGGATTCCAACTTCTCTCCGGAAGTCTCGATCAAATATCAGGCCACGCCGGACATCAATATCTACGGCGCGTTCAAGACCGGTTTCAAATCGGGTGGTATCGATAACAGCGCCCTGCCATCGAACAGCCTGCTGGGCTTCAACGACCCTGACCCTGCGGTTCGCCAAGCGGTCGCTGATGCATTGAAATTTGCATCGGAGACCGCCCTCGGCGGTGAAGTGGGTGTCAAAGCGCAATTTGCAGATCGTACCGTTACCTTGAACACGTCGGTTTTCTATTATGTTTTTGATGATCTTCAGGTGCAAAATTTCGACGCTGCAACCATTCAATTTCTGACATTCAATGCTAGTCAGCTGACTACTCAGGGAGTGGACGTCGAATGGGCATGGCGCACACCGGTCGATGGCCTGAATCTTTCCGGCTCGTTGGCCTATACCGATGCTGAGTTTACCGCACCGTTTGTTTCCACTTCTGGTCAGGACATAAACGGTCGTCAGGCTAGCCGTGTTCCCAAATTTGCAGGCAATGCTGCCTTTGACTGGACTGTTCGCATGGGAGACGCCATAGAATTGGGGTTGAACGGCAACCTGCAATATAGCGGATCCTATTTTACCAACGAGGACTCGGTGAACGACCTAAGGCAGGACAGCTATGTCTCTATCGATGGTTCCATCTCGGTCGGCGATCCGGAGGGCAAATGGAAATTGTCGCTCGTTGGCGTAAACCTGACAGATGAAATCTGGGTCAACGTCAGCCAAGGTCGTCCGTTTTTGGAGCCAGGTGTGGGTGACGATCTGATTGTTTCGCAAAATCGTGGGCGTCAGGTCTTTGTGGAAGCCAGCTTCAGATTCTGATCAATCTCCCGTTCATTAAAAAGGGCCGGGGTAGCGCAGGCTACTCCCGGCCGTTTTTTATTCTTTATCGCCGGTGGGATAGCCATATTGAGAGTAGCGAGCCGTCTGCGAAGGACTAATATGGCAGGATAATCGCAATAAGGCTGAGGAGAAAATTTATGGGACGTCTAGAAGGAAAAAGAGCGATAATTCTCGGAGCTGCCGGTAAAGGCAATATGGGACAGGTCATTGCCAAGCGCATGCATGATGAAGGCGCTGATGTGCTTGTTGCCGGACGGACGGAAGAGGAGCTGAAGCGCTTCGCCGAAGAGATCGGCGGCCATTATGCGCTTTGCGATCTTACCAATGAAGCGGATATCAAGGCTCTTGCCGAATCAGCGAAGAGTCAGATGGGCGGCGTTGATATCGCCATCAATGCAACAGGGATCGGTTTTCTGAAACCCTTTCTGGAAAATACCAGAGAAGAGCTGGAAATGATGTCGGAGCTGCAGCTGGTCGGACCGTTTCAATTCTATCAGGAAATGATCAAGGCGATGGAAGACGGCGGATCGATCATCCAGATCAGTTCGGCCACGGCGACGATCATGCTCAACGACCATGCCGCCTATATGGGCACCAAGGCCGCAACCGATCATATCATCCGCTGCGTTGCCCATGAATTTGGCGAAAAGGGAATCCGCGCGAACAGCATTTCGCCGGGTCTCACCCGGACGCCGATGACG
>PFJE01000067.1 GCA_002783865.1 Sphingomonadales bacterium CG_4_10_14_3_um_filter_58_15 | reverse complement strand
CGTTCCTTCCCCAGCATCAACTCCGTCAACGCCCAGACCAGCGCATCCGCCCGGTCCGGCGATCGCCCCGGCCCTGCATAACCGCCACCGATCAGCAAGCCGCACAGCTCGTCCTCGAGCTGCGGGAACGCACCCACATGATGCACCCGGTCATTTTCATAAAGCGCCGCCACCGGTTCCGCCCTGGCAACCTTGCCGCGCGCAGCATGGACCAGCTTCACCGGCAGCGAAATCTTCGCTGCATGCAGCACCGATTTCACCATCGCCCCGCCCTGATTGGCTTCGGCAATGACGCGGTCCGCTTCCCATGTATCCGCGGCTCGCGCTGCCGCCCGCGCCCAGGTTTCCGGGCTGGCCTTTTCGACGCTGCAATCGGCCAGCACATAGGCTTTGCCATCACCGCCCAGTCCCGCAACAATAATCCCGCAAGCGTCTCCGTTTGCGGAGGCTGGCGGATCAACACCAATGACGACGCGCACAAGACCAGCCCCCCGTTCGTCTCGAGCGAAGTCGAGAGACCGGCTCGGTCTATCCCCAGTGCCTAGACTTCGCTCGACACGAACGGCACCAAAACCAGCACCAACCCGGCACCCCTCAATCATCGCCCTGGTCCACAGCGCCCCTTCCAGCTCCTCGATCAACTCCCCGTCCAGTTCCTGCCGCCCCAGCCGTGTCCCGCCATAATCCGCCGCCATCGCGGTCAGAAAGGCAACCGGCAGATGCAGATCATTATCCTGCGTCCGGCCCCGGGTGATCGCCACTCCGTCCGCATTCACCAGCGCCCGTACAATCGCCACCGGACGCGGCGTCGTCGTCGCCACCAACTGCGGACGGAAACCGACGCGCAGACCCATTTTCAGATTGTCCCAGGCCGCTTCCGCCTGCCCGGCATTGTTCATCCATTTGGCGATCTCGTCGCACCACGCATGGCTATGCTGGGGACCGCGCAAACCCTCCGGCTCCGCTGCCGAATAGAGATGCGCCTGCGCACCATTCTCCCAGGTGAGCCGCTTCAGCGACGGTTCCCAGACCGGACGCTGCTTTGGCGGCGCAATCGACAGCAGACCACTTTCCCCCTCGACCATCACCGTGCGGGTTTCAGCATAATTGGCACCGACCAGAGCGAAACGGGCGCTGCCATCGCTTTCGGCAATGCCGCGCACCCATTCCGCCCCGGCCCGGGTCTTGCCAAAACCGCGCCCGGCCATGATCAGCCAGACCGACCAGTCGCCCTCCGGTGGCAGTTGCTCGGGTCGCGCCCAGAAATTCCAGTGGTAGAGAATGGCTCGCTGCTCTTGATCGCTCAGCGATGAGAAAAGCGCCTTGTGATGCCGCGGCTGCAACTGGGCAAAAAATTCCGCGCCATTGCCATCATTCATCATTATCGACGGCCGGCGGCTTTGTCTGCTTCTCCCGCCTGAGCAGCTTGGTTCGCATATCTGCCAGTTTCCGGTCGAGGCTGGCGCGCACCTGCTCGGGGCTGATATCCTCCTCCGCCGCGCGGATCAGCGCCACCATCTGCTTGTGCGCCAGCAACAATTTGATGCCAAGCCCGTCATTATAATGCTTTACGGTAGCGACCTCCTTGCCGTCGTGGAAAACCGGTTTCTCAACGCCATTGCGCGCCCGCTCGAGCAAATCCATTTCGAGTAGCTCATAACCGGCGGCCAGCGAGCGCATCCATGCCCGGAAGAAATCCGGATCGCGTTCGCGCCACAGATAGACGGTCGATACCGCAACACCGGCGGCTTCCGCCGAATTGGCCACGTGCGAGCTGATCGCAAGCTCTTTCAGGAATTTCAGCTTGCGCCTGTCGTCATATAGTCCCCTGACTTCTGATTTTGCCATAATCTACTCCGTACCGGATCGCCGCGAACCGTCCGGGCACAAAAAAGGGCCTTCCGGTCTGAAAGCCCTGCCTGCCCGGCTGGGTCGTTCAGAGCCCGTCGGCCCGAATCACATTTTCGCGATGTTCCTGATTTGTACCTAAACAGCGTGACGATGTCAAGCGATTTTTACCTATTTGGTAAATTATTGCTGAAATCCATCGTCGGCAACACCTGCTCGCTGATATATTCGGCCGCCATATCCGCCAGTTCCCGGCCCAGATGCCAGTCCAGAATCTGCATATTGTGAATGATCGGCGGATTAACCAAAATATCCTGCTCGCCCAGCATTTCCTTCGACGCCATCCGGCTTGCCACGACCATCGAGCGCGACATGATTTCGACAATCGAGGGAAATTCTGCCTTGCGCTTGCGGCGCAGGACGACATCGCGAAGCAGCGACCACCGACCCCGGATATCACCATATTGAACATCCGTGCGCCACACCTCATTGGGGTCGCCGAGCGACACGACGATATTCGGCCCCGCCTTGATCCCGTGCATCACCTTGACCGGCACATTGTCGAGCACGCCGCCATCGACCAATATATTGCCGTCACTGTCGATAAACGGCGGCAATATCGTCGGCAAGGATCCCGACGCCCGGACGCATTCCCAGAGCGGCCCGCGCCGGTGGATATGCAGGCCGTTGGTCGACAAATTGGTCGAGACGCCGAAAAAATTGACCGGCTGATCGGCGATATCTTTCGTGCCGTAACGCGTCCTGAGCTCGCTATCGAACACTGTCGGGTCGAGCAGCGAGTAGATCGGCAGGGTGAACCGCCGCATCGCCTTGGCATGGATGAACATCGCCTCCATCTGGTCGAGCGTCTCATCAACCGACATGCCGCGGGCAATCGCCCCGCCCATCGCCGCACCGGCGCTGGCCCCGCCGATAAAGTCGATCGGAATCTCGGCCTGCTGCAGCGCCTTGATCACCCCCAGATGCGCACAGCCCAAAGCGCCGCCCCCGGCCAGCACCACGCCGACGGCTCTGCCAGTCAAAAACCGGGCGACCTTGGTAAAATCCGCATCATTGTCGAGCGCTACATGATGGTGCAGCTTGGGTGCGCGCGGATCAATCCACTCGCCGCTGCGGCTGATCGTCTTGCTCGCCGTCGAACGGAGCAGCAGCAGGGTCCGCTGTGGTTCCGCAATCCAGCCCATCGCCGCCTCTTCCATCGCGTTGGGCGCGGGTTCCATTTTCCCCGGCCGCCCGACCATGACCAGCGCATCGGCGTTGCGGCAGACCATCTGCCCCCAGTCTTCCGATCCGCTGCCGTCGATCAGAACATAGGCACCCTTGGCTTCCTGTTCCGCCAGCCACGCCTGATATTCATGCGCGTCAGCCGCCTCGCTTGTCGCCCGGTCGAGCGCCACCACCGGCGTCTCCGCTCGGACGACCGCTTCAAAGGCCTCTGCCAGCCGCGCCAGAAACCCGTCCGGCATCTGGCTTGTCCCGGCAGGCAAAAGCGCAATCACCCGCGGATTTTTCGCTGTCACGGACGCGGTTCGCGCCGTCGCCACGGCCAGTCTGGCCGAAACCAGCTTCAGCATCGCCGCGTTCAGTTCCGGATGGCGCAGGGCAATCTCGTCAAACGCCCGCCGCGAGACTTCCAGCACGCTGGAATCGCGCATGGCAATGACATCGGCGGTGCGCTTGCCGCCCGCGAAAAACGCCAGCTCGCCAACCGCTTCGCCGGTTTCGATATGGGCGACGATTCTTGTCTGGTTGATCACCACCCGGAACCGGCCGGATTCGACAAAATAGAGCGCGTCGGCATCATCGCCCTGCCGCACCAGCGCCTCGCCACCGGCGATCTGCCGCATGGCGGAAACCGATTGCAGTGCCTCCAATGCTTCCAGCGCCACGCCGTCAAACAGGGCGTGCCGACTCAGATCCGGCTTTTCTGTTGGTTCAGCCACGCAAAACTCCCCGTTGGTGCGACCCGTCAGAGATTCTTATCCCGCCTTACCCCGCGACAATCAAGCCCCGGACTGTTCCATGTGACACATCAAACCGCGACTGGGCGCCACTTCGTTGGCGAGCATCGCCAGATAGGCGGTTTGCAAGGCATCCCGTCTCGTCATATCCTCGATCGTCAGATAGGCACTCGCCCCTTTGACAAAGGCGGAAAATTGCTCGTCGACCTGCGCGCGAAAGGCTGCGGGCCCGATTTCCTTCATCAGGCTCTCGGCC
>PFJE01000139.1 GCA_002783865.1 Sphingomonadales bacterium CG_4_10_14_3_um_filter_58_15 | reverse complement strand
CCAGAAAAGTAAAAAAAGAGCTCCGTTGGCTGTGGTTCTTTCCGCATGTTCGCCGCCAGTCACAATCTTCCGGTGCCTTTAGCTCATGCGGTTGTCGGAACGGGACGAAATCAGCATTGCCGTGGTAGCGCCCCATACCCGTCCTGACATACAAATCCTAACCGCGATAATATATCCAACCAGCCCATAGCCATCCGCCAATGAGCAAGGTGCCCCCGATCGGCGTAATAGCACCTAGCCATCGCGGTGCCCCAAGGGCCATCGCATATAATGTCAGCGCGAAAAGGACCGAGCCGATAAGAAGCAAAATGGCCGGGCCTCTGGCAATGCCCATGATCGCCAGGGCGGCGATGGCATGGGTCAATTGATAGAGCCCGCCCGTTCTCAACCAGTCCGCTTCCTGTTGTCCTGGTGCAGCATGGGCCCCGAAAGCACCCGCAGCCACTGCCACTGCTGCCGAAACAGCTGCAAAAAAACCAATCAGCACATCTGATCCTTCTCGTTAGCGAACAATATAGCCCCGACTTGACCCGGAAGCTGCAAATTTGTTTTGGCGTGACCCGGCTGAACAAAGGTGCCCGCGATGATCGTTTGAACGCCCCTAAATAGCAGCGCTAAACCATATAGCCGGGATATTGTCACGGGAACACCCTTGGATCCGATCAACGCTCAGGACGCGAAAATATTTGACGGTTCCGCCGCGGCTGGACGATCGGCCATATTTGCCGCACAAGGAGGCGAATAGCAGCCAAGCCCGAATATCGGCGAACATGACAAGGCGAAAATATGTTGACCAGGACATGCAACACGATGCGACACGCGAAACTATCGATCTTCCTTGATCCGTCGAGATTGCATAAATTCATTGGCGCGGCGCTGAGGGTGCTGGTTGCAATAACCTTGCTGTCGACGCCCGCCATGTCGGTCGCCGCGGGGAAGGGCGCAGAGCGGACCGCTTACCCGGCGGTGCTGCCGCTTCGCGATCGTGCGGCTCTTGTGGACGTTTGGCTGCAAGAGCGCCTCGACACCATCGTCCCCATGATCATGCGAGAACAAGGCGTTGACATGTGGGTCCTCGTCGCGCGCGAGAATTTCGAGGAGCCGGTGGTCGCCTCGATGCTCAATGCCGAGAGCTTCTCGGCCCGGCGTCGCACCATATTGGTGTTCTACGATCCCGGCGTTGGCAAGCCGGTCGAGCGGCTGACCATCAGTCGCTATGGCCTGGGTGACATGTTCAAGGCCGCCTGGACGCCGGAAGCGCAGCCCGACCAGTGGCGCCGGCTCGCTGAAATCATCGCTGAACGCAATCCGCGCAAGATTGCGATCAATTCATCGAAGCTGACCGCCTATGCCGATGGCATGACGCTGAGCGCCTATGACGAGATGATGGACGCAATGCCCGCTGCGTTCAAATCGCGGGTCATCCGTGATGAAGTGCTGGCGGTTCGTTGGCTGGAAACGCGAACGCCCTCGGAAATGGTGCGCTACCCGGAGATCGTTGCGCTGGCGCACGCGATCATCGGCGAAGGGCTCTCGGACAAGGTCATCAACCCCGGCGTGACGACCACCGATGACGTGGTCTGGTGGTTTAGGGAAAGAATTGCGGAACTGGGGCTGGAAACCTGGTTCCAGCCTTCCGTGGCCATCAGCCGTCGCGGCGCAACGGAGTCGCTGGAGGGTGATACGGTGATTGAGCAAGGCGATATGCTCTGGACCGACTTCGGCATTACATATCTCCGCCTGAATACCGACACGCAGCAGAACGCCTATGTTCTGCGCGATGGTGAGACGCAGGCACCGAAAGGCTTGCGCGATGGGCTGGCGGCCAGCAACCGGGTTCAAGATGCGCTAACCTCATCTTTCAAGGCGGGCGACAGCGGCAACGCCATTCTCCTGCGTGCGCGTGACAAGGCTATCGCTCAGGGGCTGGACCCCAGCATCTATTCGCACCCGATTGGTTACCACGGCCACGGGGCAGGGACCGCGATAGGCTTCTGGGACGACCAGAACCCCGGTCCGCGCGGAGAATATATCGTGCGCCCGAACACGGCGTGGTCAATCGAACTCAGCGCCACCGTGCCGGTTCCCGAATGGGGCCAGCAAAAGATAGACTTCAAGACAGAAGAGGATGCGTTTTTCGATGGCACAAACGTGCAATATATCGACGGTCGTCAAAAGGAGTTTTATCTGATTGGACGAGCGAGCGGGAGAAGCGAACAGCAGTAAAGCCAGCCTACTGACCGGTCCGTTGTTTCAGCAAACGCATGGCCTCTTCCTCGCTGACGACATCGGCATATTTGGCGTTCATGTCGAACAGATTGGCTTCGTGGGGTGCTTCGTGCCGGTCACCGCAGGCATCGGCGACAACCGCGGTGCGAAAGCCGTGCGACATCGCGTCGACGCAGCTGGCACGGACGCAGCCGCTGGTGGTCAGGCCGGTCAGCAGCACGCTGTCCACGCCCATGGCGGTGAGGGTGGAGGCGAGGGAGGTTCCGAAAAAGGCGCTGGGATATTGCTTGGTAATCACCAACTCGTCTGCTTTTGGCTCCAGTCCCTTGGCAAAGGCGGCCATTGGATTGCCCGCGATGAAATAGCGCAGCGGCGCGGCCTTTTCGAAAAAGCGGCCACCATCGATGGCGCTGGGATGATAGGATACATTGGTCAAAATGACGGGAATTTTTGCCGCATGGGCTGCGGCGCGGAGCCGCAGGGCGGAGGCCAGCGCATCGTCGACGTCGGCGTAGAGATCGCATTCCGGATCGAAATAGCCCTGGCAGAAGTCGATCATAATCAGCGCCGGCCGCTGGCCAAAGCCGACCTTGTTATCATAGGCCCGGCGATAATTTTCGAGCAGATCGTCTTCGCTCATCGCGCTGTCTTCCTTCCATCCAGCCGGGGCCGGTTTTGTTGCCGCCAGCAAATCTCAGGCAGGATGGCGGGCAGGACATCGTTTCGCAAGAGATTGCTGGAAAAATCTGTGCTGCGCCGCATGATGGTGCGGTCAGCCGGTTTTCGTGGCGGTGATAAGGCAATAGCGCAAAATCGAGCGGCGATAGGCCCATTCAAGAAACCGGCCAGTAACCCGATATTTGACCTGTCCGGACCATCCCAGACTTTTGCCTGTGTCAGCAATGGAATGTCCCCAACGCAGTTTTCGGGCGAACCGCGCGAAGCCGGGCATGACATGCTCGCTGATATCGATGATCCGAATGTCACTAAAGCCGCTGTCCTGCAACTGGCGCAGATACTGGTCTCGATGGACGATATTGGCTTCGGCGATATGCGAGCGACGCAGCATCCAGCAGAGCAGCCGATGGACAAAGGAACCCGTGTCGTGCTGGTCGGCCAGCATGAAGTCAGTCAGCGCCAACCGGCCGGACGGTGCGAGATGCTGCTGCGCCAGCCCGAGAAACTCCAGACGGCTAGGAAAATGATAGGCGCAGTCCAGTGCGAGAACATGGCTGGGTCGGTCGCCTTGCAGCGCCAGCCGCCAGAGTTCGGAATCGTTTATATCGCCTTGCATGACCGCGGCGGCGGCGTCCTTGAAACCGGCGTCTGTCAGCTTGGCTTGGGCATAGCTGGTCTGACTGTGAGACAGGTTGGCACCCCGAATCCCAGCCACCCGAAAATGCTTCAGCCAGAAGAGCAGCTGGTCGCCGCAGCCAAAACCGGCGTCGAAGACCAGCGACTGGTCATCGAGTCCAGCCTGCTCGCCAAGCAGCTGTGCGAGCGCGCGGCACGCATCGGAATAGTCGTTTGCGGTGTGCCAGTATCCCAGATTGCCCCAAGAATGGTCGTCCCGATTGAGCGCCAGTTCGGCCAGATCATGGAATTCCGCCATCGCTCAGGTCGCGGCAGCCGCGCTGTCTTTCCACGGAATGGCTGCGCCCAATTGCGTGGCCACAGCCACCGAAGACTCAACCGCAGCTTCCAGCAACGGAATTTTCTCCGCCATATAGGAACCGCATAGCCATAGATTGTTGCCGGGCTGTGTCTGGCTTTCCCGCAACGCGGCGGCCGCCTTGCGGCTATCCCGCGTCACCGTTGGCCGGGTGAAGTCGACCCGTGCCAGTTCGCGGTTGGGCGCGATTCGGCGCATCGGGTTCCAGGTCTGGAAGACCGCTTCCTGACCGGACAAACGCGCAATCGCCTTGGTCAGGTCAACGGACACTTCGGCCCGTGTGCTGTTACGCGGCACATGATAGCTGACCGGGGACAGGCCTTTGGCCGGTGCAGGCAGGATTTGCTGATCGGTGTGGACGCTCATGGTCGACCGTTCGAACGGAATGCGGTTCAGCAAGGCCCGACGCTCGTCAAATCCGGCTATCATCGCGGCGGCCTGCTGCGCCTGGGCGGCGACCACCACCTGGTTGAACCACTCGTCCGAGCCCGCCCGTGTGGTTACCCTGAGCTGCTGGCCGTCCGGTGCAATGGTGTCGATCGGACTGTTCGTCCGCAGATCGACATCAATCAGCATGCGCGGGACAATATCATCGACACCCTTGGCAGCGCTCATGATCCCGATCTCATGGATACCACAGGTCAGATAGTCCAGCATGATGTCGGCGGGATAGTCGCGCACCGCCTGATAGTCGCAGGTGCAGGTCACCGACAGCATCGGCAGCAGGACGGTCTCGCCGAATTCCCGTCCCACGCCGGATTGCTCCAGATATTCACCGAAGGACAGGTCCGCCAGATCGGTCCGGTCGATATCGCGCTTGGCCCGGGCGAAAAATCGCCGGCTCTGTAGGCCTATGGTCCAGGCTGCGGGACTCAGCCAGCTGCGCCCTTTCAGATAGGAGACTTGCGACTCTCCCCAACGGATATTGCCATAATGCAGGACGACACGGCCCGCGTCGTCGGCAAAGATCCCGCTATGATCGCTGGTCACCATCTCGACGCCGATATGCTTGTAGAGCGCGAACAGATTTTCGTAATAGCCCCGGCAGAAAATGCGCAGTGGAATATCGATCCGGCGGGCGATGCCATTGCTGACATAATCCACGCTATGCGCACCCATCCCGGCGCGCGCCTGACTTTCAAAGACGGTAACCCGATATTTGTCCTTCAGCAAATAGGCGGCAGACAGGCCGGCGATACCCGTGCCGATGACGGCGAGACTGGGTTTGTGCCGGTTGTTCGCCGCTGCTTCCATCAGGCGTAATAGGCCACGCTTTGCATCGCGGTCGCCATCAATTCGCGTCGGCTGTTCCATATGCTCATATATTGGCTGCTCGCGCCATGATCGGCGTGGTGGGTGTGGGAATCGATCAGCCACCAGCCATCTTCCGTTATGAGCTCTTCTGCGATGACATTGATTTGCCAGTTCATTGAGCTGACCATGGCATTCTGGTCGAGCAAGCCCATCACCGAAGGCGGCAGACTGTCGCACATGCAGAGGATTTCCGCGACCGGGTCGAGGCCGGTACGCTGTTTCAGCCGCATCCAGCGGGTCAGACGGTTTGTCTTGGTGCTGGTGTCGATCCGCTTGCCGACATATTCCATATTCGAGGTAAAAAATTGCGGCGGGCCGCTGTGCAGATCTGCATTGTCGGGCAAAGGCGGAAAGTCTGGCGCCATAATGTCCGATGTCTTCACCTCGGTGGCCCGAGGCGCGGCAAAAATGAAATTGCAATGAAGCCCGAGACCCTTGTCACCAAAAATCTCCGACTGCACAAAAGCGGTGCTCTTGCCGCGACGCAGCATCGCGGTTTTTGCCGTCAATGTTCCGAACAGTGGCCCGGTGAAAGCGACTTGCGCCGATCGCAGCGGCGGCAGGTCCTCTTCGATATGGCTGGCGGCGTGATAGGCGAGTGCACCGGACAGGCCACCGAAAGCGGTACGCCCCTGGGTCCAGCTTTGCGGTAGAGTGACGGGATGGTCCGGTCCGCCGGGTCCGCATTGATCGAGCAGTTGAGAAAGGGCAACGGGCTGAGTTTGTGTATCTGTCATGGCTTCCGCTTATCGGGCTAGTCGGCTGAAATCTACTGGTAAGTTCGCTGACCACATTTACAAAAGCAAGGATCTGCTTTATAGCTTTGTTGGTTTTTCAATCTCTTAATGGGAGATATTGCAATGAGCTATACCAACACCCTGACCCGCGCCGATCTTGCTGATACAATGAACCGGCAGGTGGGCCTTTCTCGTGCGGATAGCGCAGTCATGGTGGAATCGATTCTGGATCATATGATCGACGCGCTGGTCGACGGCGAAAATGTCAAGATTTCGGGATTTGGTACGTTCGTATTGCGCGACAAGGGGGAACGCACCGGCCGCAACCCCAAGACCGGGATTGAAGTGCCAATTGCGCCGCGCCGGGTGCTGACTTTCCGCGCCAGCCAAACGATGCGTGACAGGATTATCGCCGCAGGTTAATGGACCCGGCGAACCGGGAGAGTAGAGTATGACCAAGGAACAAGGGGCTTTCCGGACCATCGGAGAGCTGTCGAAAGAGCTTAGCATCAAACCCCATATTTTGCGCTATTGGGAAGACCAGTTCGCGATCCTGAACCCGCTTAAGCGCGCGGGAGCGCGGCGCCATTATCGCCCGGAAGATGTCGAGATCGTCAAGACGATCAACCGCCTGCTCAACGAAGAAGGCTATACCATCAAGGGCGCGCGCAAATTTTTGGCCTCGCGGCATGGTCCGTCGGAGATGGTCGAAGATGTTCCGCAATCCGTCTCCGAGGCATTGCCTTTGGTGGAAAATAATCTTGAGGATAACAGTCTGATTCTGGCCGAACTTAAATCGATCCGCAATCAGCTGTCAAATGCACTCAATGAGGCTTAGCCAGTTGGCAGTGAGCATTAGATACGGTTCGCTCTGACGGCTCATTTTTCATCACTATCGATATTGCGTTGTTCAAACCAGTCTCGCAAAAACGCCGCCTGACAGCCGGTAAAGCCGTTGGTGCCCACGGCCGAGCAACTGTTGGGTCGCCCTAGCCGAGCTTCCTCCTCATGGTTCTGGAATTGCGCTGACCATGACATGGCATATTGCGCTTCCTCTTCTTTTTCTTTTTCCCGAATCGCTTTCGGTATCCGGTATCTTTCCGATTCGGGCTGGTGCGCGCAGACGACGATTTCACCCTCGGTGGATTTGGGACATTCATCTCCGCCATAAGTGAGCAAAACCGACCATCGCTCGGTTTGGTCCGCTGGTGCGTTCGGTTCTGCAGATTGTGCCGGCGACATAATCAGCAGCGACCCCGTTGCCAAAAACGCGACGAATGACCGGGCTGACAAGTTGACGATAGCAATGATCCTTGATCCAGTTTCCGAGACAGGTGCAGAAGCTCATCCTATGCCGCCGAATATTTCCCTTGCCTGAACCCGCGACCGGGTAGGCAGGAATCGTCTATCGCGGATTGATCAATGGAATGTGGCGGCAACAGGGTAGTTCAACCGCGGGTCAGAAACTACCCACGGTTGCTCTAGTCGTAATCCGGCCCCAGCTCCGGATCCAGATCCCGTGGCCGGGTGAAGCGGTCGAGCGTGCCGCACTTTTCGGTAACGTTGGCCCAGCTCTCGATTGCGAGCGTTATCTCGGCCAGCGCGGCCGTCGGATATTTGGTTTCGACTTCGGCGCGGGCCGGGGAAGTGCCGTCATCGGGAACGAGATCAAAGATCAGATCCTCCAGTCCGGGATTATGACCAACCATCAGAATATGGTCTGCATCGGCATTGGCCCCCCGCAATACATCCAGCAGGGTCGCCGAAGAGGCGAGATAGATTTTGCGATCCCAGGTTGGTTCCATCGCCAAACCCCTGGCTTCCTCGACATGCTCCAGGGTCTCAATGACCCGAACGGCGGGGGAGGCGAGAATTTGATCGAAGGTGAGTCCCTTGTCCCGGATGAAACGGCCCATCACTGCAGCCGCACGCTTGCCTTTTCTGTTGAGAGGACGATCAAAGTCGCGGTCGACCGGATCATCCCAGCTGGATTTGGCATGGCGCAAAAGGGTTAGTTTTTTCATTATCGGTTGCCATGCATCAAACTTGTTTCAGTTGGAAGACCGGATTGCGTCATTTCTGATTTGGCCTTGCGGATCTCTGCCAGCGCCTGTTCCAGCGGCATGCGTTCGACCGGTGTGCCTTCCGGAAAGGCGGTCAGCAGCCGCGAAGGGAAGGCCGATGAGAGGATGACAAAATGGCCATGGTCATCGGCGCGGCGAATGATCCGGCCAAAGGCCTGGGCCAGCCGGGCGCGAATGATCCGGTCGTCATAGGCGCTGCCGCCACCCGCCAGCCGCCGCGCGCGGTGGAGGATATTGGGGCGCGGCCAGGGCACCGATTCCATGATCACCAGCCGCAGGCTCTGGCCGGGGACATCGACGCCGTCGCGCAGTGCGTCGGTGCCGAGCAGGCTGGCCTTGGGGTCGTCCCGGAAGATATCGACCAGCGTTCCGGTGTCGATCGGATCGACATGCTGGGCATAGATCGGCAGTCCGCCCTGCGCCATCCGGTCGGCGATCCGCGCATAGACCGTGCGCAGCCGGCGGATCGCGGTGAACAGGCCGAGCGTGCCGCCGCCGGACGCTTCGATCAGTTGCGCATAGGCGCCCGCAAGCCCTGCCATATCGCCGCGTTTCACATCGGTGACGATGATCACCTTCGCCTGGTTGGCATAATCAAACGGGCTGGCCACTTCGAACTCCTGAGGAGCATGTTCGAGATGGATAGCCCCGCTGCGCGCCCGAGCGGTATCCCAGCCGCCGCCGCCTTTCAGCGTCGCTGAGGTAATCATCACACCATGCGCCGGTTTGGTGACGACTTCGGTGACCGGAATGGTCGGGTCGAGCCAGTGGCGGCAAATGCCGATATCATATTCGCGGCCCTCGAACCGGTCGATCATCAGCCAGTCGACAAAATCGGGATCGGCAGGGCCGCCGATGCGCGACAATAGCGACAGCCAGCCTGATAAAGTATCGCACCGCCAGCCCAGGCTCGCCAGCGCGCCTTCCATCCGGGCGCGGGCCTGCGCGTCCATCCAGTCCGGGCCCTCCTCGATCAGATGTTCGATCCGCTGACCCAGGCGAACCAGCGGTTTGAGCAGCGCATCCATCGCCTCCGCGGCGGTCGCGACTGCATCGATCATCGGACCCTCGACGTCGGAGAGCTCGGTTTCCAGCCCATAGCCGGCATCGGCGCTCTGGCTTTCGTCGCGGGCGAAGACCATGGCGCGAACCTCGTGCAGCAGGGCTTCGATTGGGCCAAAGGGTTCGCTCTCGCCCAGACGTTGAAGCCAGCCATCGCCGGGCATCGCTTCGGCGGCATGGCGGGCACTTTCGATCGCGCGGCCGCCTTCTTCATCATAGGAAGCGAGATCGGCGAGCCGCGCGGCGAGACCGCGACGGCGGCCGCGGTTTTTCGTCTCCGGTCCGATCACCCAGCGGCGGATCTCGATCGCTTCCTGACCGGATAGCCGGGCGGCAAACATCGAATCGGCGGCGTCGAACAGATGATGGCCTTCGTCAAAGATCAGCCGGGTCGGGCGGTTTTGTTGTTCGCGTCCCCGCGCAGCATTGACCATCACCAGTGCATGGTTGGCGATCACGATATCGGCTTGCTGGCTGGCTCGAGCGGCTTTCTCGATGAAGCATTTCCGGTAATGCGGACAGCCGGCATAGACGCATTCGCCGCGCCGGTCGGTCAGCGCGGTTGCCCCATTGCGGCGGAACAGGGTGGTCAGCCAGCCGGGCAGATCGCCACCGATCATGTCGCCGTCCTTGCTATAGGCGGCCCAGCGCGCGACCAGATGGGCAAGGATGGCCGCTCGACCCGTAAAGCCACCCTGAAGCGCGTCTTCCAGATTGAGCAGGCAGAGATAATTTTCCCGCCCCTTGCGCACGACGACCTTCTTGCGGAATGTTTCTTCGTCGGGATAGATCCGCCGGGTCTCGCGGTCGAGCTGGCGTTGCAACGCCTTGGTAAAGGTCGAAATCCACACCGTGCCGCCAGCCTGCCCGGACCAGAGCGAGGCTGGCGCAAGATAGCCAAGCGTCTTGCCGATGCCGGTCCCCGCTTCCGCTAGCAGCATATTGGGTGCGCCCTTGATCTTGCGCGGATTGAAGATCCCGGTGACAGCGGTGGCATAGTCTTTTTGACCCTTGCGATCCTCTGAGCCTTTGCCGGTCAGCTGATTGAGCGTGGATAGCGTCTGCTGTTGATCCATGATGATGGACTTGGGCGCCGGACGCGGCGGCTCTTCTTCCCATTCCTCCAGTTTGGAGAACAGCCAGCGTTCGGCCTCGACCGGCTTCTCCAGCTTCCGCCCTACTTCCGCCGCCCAGGGCCATCGCAGCCGATACAGCGCCTGCGCGCTGCTCCAGGCGCCTTCCCGTTCCTTCCAGAACGGCGCTTCCAATCCGTCCAGCAAAAGGCTGGCTGCCTGCCGATAGAGACTGGCACTATCGGCTTCCTGTTGCGGCGGTGTGAGGCCAAGCGTCTTGGCCAGGCCAGCCGGGGTCGGGACAATGAACTGCGCCGGATGGATGAAGGCGAATAGCTCCAGCAGATCGAGACCGGACAGGTCCGGATAGCCGAGCCGCTGTCCCAAAAGCGGCGCGTTGAGCAGGATATGCGGTGTTTCCGCAACCCGGCCGATCGCTTCGCCCTTGCCAATCGCGCGGGTTTCGCCATCGCTGTTGCAAATCCAGATGCCGCTGTGGCTGGCGTGAAGCGCAGGATAGGGGAGCGGCGACGTCATTTATCCGGCTATCACCGGTACACCAGCGATCCATGGATGGATGAACATCAGGATGGCATATAAAATGGCGGTAATGACGAGGCTCAACAGTTCGCGGCCAGCGGTTGCGACCTTTGCCGGTTTCACCCAGGCACCTTCGTTGCGCGACACCGTGATGATCGAGATCAGCGCCCAGAGACCAAGGCCGCCGAACAGCACCAGAGATTTGTTGTCGCCATTGGCCAGCAAATGCCCGACGGCCCAAACAAGCACACCGGTCAGCATTGGATGCCGGATCCACTGCCGGATCCGCGATGCGCCCTGGGCTGCCCCGATCAGCAGAATCGCAAAGAACATCAACGTCATATTGGCATGGCGGCCCCAAGTCGGCGGGTCATAGACAAATTCCGCCGGGGTCGAGCGCCAGCCGAAGATCATTAGAGCCAGCGAACCGAGCAGCAGCAGCGCGACCAGACCTTTGTGTGGTCCTTCGCCAATGGCACCCTGAATCGAGGCGCGCACGCCCGGCGTGACGGATTTCATCAGATGCATGATGCTCCACAACAGCACCCCGGCAATCAACATTCCCATATCCAATCTCCTGCTTTCGTCCCGTTCTAACTTGCTATACAGGCTAAGGCCACTATTTGCGCAGCATCCAGAGAAAAACAGGACAATTTTGTGACCGACTATCGTGAAGCAGCAGAGAATTCCAAAGCGTGGCCGTTCGAGGAAGCCCGCAAGCTGCTCAAACGCTATCGCGGCGAGCGCGGTGCTCCGGCGCCCAAGCCGGGTGGCGAGCCGATGCTGTTTGAAACGGGCTACGGTCCATCGGGCCTGCCGCATATCGGCACGTTCAACGAAGTGTTGCGGACGACCATGGTACGTCACGCCTATGAAACGCTGACCGGCAATCCGACAAGGCTGATCGCGTTCAGCGATGATATGGACGGTTTTCGCAAGGTGCCGACCAATGTGCCCAATCAGGCGATGCTGGCAGAGCATCTGCACAAGCCGTTGACGCAGGTACCGGACCCGTTCGAAAAGTTCGAAAGCTTTGCCGCGCATAACAATGCGATGCTGCGCGAGTTTCTCGATCAATTCGGCTTTGATTATGAATTCATCTCGTCGACCGAGCAATATCAGTCCGGCGCCTTTGACGAAACGCTGAAGCTGGTGCTGGCCCGGAACCAGCAGATCCTGGACATCATGCTGCCGACATTGGGCAAGGAGCGGCAGGCGACCTACTCGCCGATCCTGCCGATCAGCCCCAAAACCGGCCATGTGCTGCAGGTGCCGGTTGAGATTGTCGATGCCGAAGCCGGGATTGTCCGGTTCGAGGATGATGGCGAGATGATCGAGCATAATGCCCTGACTGGCGGCGCCAAGCTGCAGTGGAAGGTCGACTGGGCGATGCGCTGGACTGCACTCGGCGTCGACTATGAAATGTACGGCAAGGACCTGACCGATAGCGGCGTGCAGTCGGGCAAGATTGCCAAGGTGCTGGGCGCGCGCAAGCCGGAAGGGCTGATCTACGAAATGTTTCTCGACGAAAAGGGCGAGAAGATATCCAAGTCCAAGGGCAATGGCCTCAGCCTCGACGAATGGCTGCGCTATGGCTCCGAAACCAGTCTTGCTTTCTACATCTTCCGCGAGCCGAAGTCGGCGAAGCAGCTGCACATGGGCGTCATTCCCAAGGCGGTCGACGAATATTTCCAGTCTCGCGCCCTCTGGCATGAGCAGACACCGGAAAAGCGGCTCGGCAATGCGGTGCACCATGTCCATAATGGCGATGTTCCAAAGGACACGATTCCGGTCACCTTTGGTCTGCTGCTCAATCTGGTTGGTGTGATGGGCGATGCCGATCGCGAGCAGATCTGGGGCTATTTGCGCCAATATGCGCCGGATGCCACGCCGGAGCGCTATCCCGATCTCGATGAACTGATCGGCAATGCAATGGCCTATCACAAGGACTTTATCGCCCCGACACTCAGCCGGCGCAAGCCAGAAGGCATTGAAGTGGCGGCGCTGGAGCGGCTCGATCAGGAGCTGGCCGGGCTCGGAGAGGATGCCGCCGCCGAGGATATCCAGACGATCATCTATACGATCGGCAAGGAAGGCGGCTTCGACAATCTGCGCGACTGGTTCAAGGCGCTTTACGAGACACTGCTTGGCTCCTCGCAGGGACCGAGAATGGGCAGTTTCGTTGCGCTTTATGGTGTGCAGAACAGCCGTGCCCTGATCGCCGAGGCGCTGGCTTCCGCATGATCGATATCTTCACGACCGGCGGCACGATCGACAAGGTCTATTTTGATGCCCTGTCCGAATATCAGATTGGTGCGACGGCCGTGCCTGACATCCTGTCAGAGAATAACGTTTTTGTCGCGCACCGGATGACCCAGCTGATGCGCAAGGACAGTCTCGAGCTGACCGATGCCGACCGGGCCGTGATCCATGATGCGGTGGCGGCGTGCGATGCCGACAAGATATTGGTGACCCACGGCACCGACACGATGGTGCAGACCGCGCGGGTCCTGTCCGACATTGCCGGCAAGACGATCGTGCTGACCGGTGCGATGCAGCCGGCGACGCTGCGCAACAGCGATGCCGAGTTCAATATCGGCTTTGCCCTGGCGGCGACCCAGACGCTGCCGCCCGGCGTCTATATTGCGATGAACGGCGAGGTGTTCAATCCGGCGAAGGTCCACAAGGACCGCTCGGCCCACCGGTTCATTCATGAATAGCATCGGTTCGAGAATGTAAATTTGGTCACTGGGAGGGCGAGATGATGAAGCGGACGGTCGAGCAGCTGAGCGAGCAACTGCTGCACAAGCCGGTGGGGGCGCTATCGCCAGAGGAGCGCGGCGTGCTCGAGGCAATCGTCTCCCGCCAGATCGTTTCGGATGATGCCGGAGAACTGGCGGACGAGCGGGCCAGCTTCGGCGAGCGCCTGTCGGATCAGGTGGCCGCGGTTGGTGGATCCTGGGGGTTCATCATCGCGTTTGCCATCGTATTGTTTGGTTGGATGCTGCTCAATTCAGAAGTCCTGACCCGGTTTGATGCCGCCTTTGATCCCTATCCCTTCATTTTTCTCAACCTGCTGCTGTCGACGCTGGCGGCGATCCAGGCACCGATTATCATGATGAGCCAGAACCGGGCTTCCAACAAGGACCGGATTGCCGCAGCCCATGACTATGAGGTCAATCTGCGGGCGGAAATTGATATCATCCGGCTGCACGAGAAGCTGGACCTGCTGATGCTCGAGAAGGTCACCAAGCTGGAAGCGGACCTCGGAGAGATCAAGGCGGCGCTGCGGACTGCCTAGGCGGCGACCGGAGTGGTGACCGTCCGCAAGACCTCGGCATAGCTGTTCGCGATCGTCATCCGCGGGCCATAACCCTTGGCGATCAGCAGCTCATGCGCCTTGGGCAGATTATAGCAGGGCACGCCCATGAACAGATGATGTTCGCTGTGATAATTCACCCAGTATGGCGCCAGCGTCATCCGCATCAGCATATTTGCCCTGGTCGTGCGGGCATGGCTGAAGGGATCGTCACCGCCGGTGGTGGTGCAGGCATGTTCGGCGATATTGCGGATTCGCAGGATCAGCTGGAAGGTGGTCGCCAGCGCTGCCAGCCAGATCAGGAACGGTACGATGCCCAACGTCGCCAGGCTGACCAGCAGCACCACCAGCTGGACCAGCAGAAAGCGCCCGACGGTGCGCGTCGTCCGTTTCGCGCCCTCGAGATCGACCACCGGAGCCGCGACTCCGGCCGCGCCATTGCGGTTGAGCGGCGTGCCGGCCGACGTGTCGCGCTTGGCCGCTGGGGCAGTCTCCTGCGCACCGGACAGCATCGCCTGAAGGCCTTTCCAGGCCACCGCGAACTGGTTGCCGCGCTGCTTGAGAAAGGTCTGTCCGGTCAGGTCGCGGATGACCTTGCGCTGCATGCTGGCCTTGCTGGTTGGAAAGGCGGCGGACAGGCCGAGATCGGGGTCCTCGCTCTGCTGGGTGAAGCGGTGATGGGTCAGATGATAGGCGCGGTAGCTGTGCAGGTCGCTGCCGGTCGCCGCTCCGGTCAGCCACTGGCCGGCGAAATTGTTGATCTTGCGCTTGGGGTGGAGCAGGCCATGGGCGGCTTCGTGCATCAGGATCGACAGGCCGAGCTGGCGGCCGCCAACCAGCACCAGCGCGACCGGGGTCGCGGCCAGTCCGGCCAGCCAGTGCCATTGCCAGAGCAATGCGGTGCCGCCGGTGACCAGCGCCACCATCAGCCAGCCGTGCAGGGTCAGCCACAGCCCGTGCCAGCGCGACACGCGAGTCAGCGCCGCCCATTCATCGCGGGCGAAAATCTCGTTCGGTTTGGCAGCTTTTACAGCAGGCATGATGCGATCCTTTTCTCCTCCAATATAGCTGTTTTCCGCGGCTTTTACAAATGTTGGCGATGCCGTAGCGTTAAGCGGGAGTCGCTGCGATTCGTTCATCCGGGGCCTGTCGAAGGACGCGTGCGCGTCGCAAGACAGGCTTTTCCTGGTGGAAATCCTCCCCGGCACGGGGAGGGGGACCACGCGCAGCGTGGTGGAGGGGGTGCTCGTCTGAACGCAGCGCCTCGACCAGAGCCCCCTCCGTCAGCCGTTCCGGCTGCCACCTCCCCGCAAGCGGGGAGGATTTGTTGCCCCTTCACGCCAGTGCCTCGGCCAACCTCTCCATGAAATCGGCGCCACGCTCAAATTGCTCGACCGCCAGATATTCATTCGGCTGGTGCGCCTGTTCGATCGATCCGGGGCCGCAGATCACGGTCGCGAACCCGGCCTGCTGAAATTGCCCGGCCTCGGCGGCGTAGGAAACCACCCCGGCCGGACCATTGTCGCCGGTCAGCCGGCGGACAAAGGCTTCCGCTTCCTGGGAGTCAGCGGGTGCCATCGGCGGCGCGTTCGACATCTGCGTGATGGTGACGCCGGCTTTGGGAAACGCCTGCTTCATCTCGGCGTCGAGCGCGACAATTTTTGCCTTGAACGGAGCCAATATGGCTTCCGGGTCGACACCCGGTGGGCAGCGCAGGTCAAAGACAAAATGGGCACGCCGCGCGAGAATATTCGCCGCCGTGCCGCCTTCCATTTTGCCGATGGTCAGCGTGGCATGGGGCGGGATGAAGGGAGAAGCGGCATCGGCATTCTCCCACAGTCCGCGAGCCAGCTCGGCGAGATCGTGCATCAGCTCCACTGCCACCATATTGGCGGACAGGCCGAGATGGGTCAGGCTCGAATGGGCTTCGTGGCCCAGCACCTCGACTTCGTGAACCGTGATCCCCTTGTGCCCGGTGATCACCTTCATCATCGTCGGCTCGCCGATAATCGCCAGCGCCGGTTTCGGCAGCTTCGCCGCCATTTCCGCGATCATTGCCGGCGCGCCGAGGCAGCCGATTTCCTCGTCATAGCTGAACGCCAGATGCACCGGCTTCGCGCCGCTTTTGAACAGGGGCACCGCGGCCAGCGCCAGCGCGAGAAAACCCTTCATGTCGCAGGTCCCGCGTCCGTGCAGCAGGCCGTTGTCTTCGGTTACCGTCCACGGGTTGGTCTGCCAGTCCTGCCCGTCGACCGGCACAACATCGCTATGGCCGGACAGGATGACCCCGCCTGCGACATTGGGTCCGACGGTGGCATAGAGATTGGCCTTCGATGCATCCGCATTGACGACGCGGGTGGATGCGACGCCGTGCTCGCCAAGATAATCCTCGACCCAGGCGATCAGCGCGAGATTGCTGTTCCGCGAAGTGGTGTCGAAAGCGATCAGCGCGGCGAGAATATCGCGGGCAGTGGGGAGGAGAGTATCGGTCATCGGGATATATTCTTGACAAACTTTACAGTGTTAAGAGAAAGAAAGCGGACTGGCCCCAAATTGGCGTAAATTGGCGGGTTTGTAGCGAGGGTTTTGCTTTGGTCATGGTGAATGATTATCACAGTCGGCGCTATGTAGGACAGAGGTTTTTGCAAAAAGCCCCTCCCTTTCAAGGGAGGGGTTGGGGTGGGATTTGGCGCAGCCAATTCGCTTCGCGAGCGATGCCTTCGCATCGCAACCACCCCAATCCCTCCTTTGAAAAGGAGGGGCTTTAGATTCGCCCACTTTTTATGCTTGAGGCATTGCGCCAACAACCCCCTTCTCCCGTGAGGGAGAAGGATACGGGGCCTTATCGCTCTGGCGATCAGGCAAAGTTGAATGAG
>PFJE01000005.1:3214-4127 GCA_002783865.1 Sphingomonadales bacterium CG_4_10_14_3_um_filter_58_15 | reverse complement strand
CTCGGCCCCGAGGTGCAGCTCAACGCGATTGCGCCTGGCCCGGTCGACGGCGATCGTCTGTCCGGTGTCGGCGGCAAGCCCGGTCTGTTCCAGCGGCGGGCCAAGCTGATCCTGGAGAACAAGCGGCTCAACGCCGTCTACGCCGCTGTGGTCAAGTCCATCCGCGACGGTGCCACTGTCGAGCATGTGCTGGGCCGACTCGCCCGCAACGATGCCGCCTATATGTCGCACGACGAGGAATCGCCCAAGCATCTCCGTGAGCTCGCTCTTGAATGCGCAAAGGAAGGCGACGGCATCTGCACCTGGGACCGCTTCCTGCTGACCAAGGTCATCGCTGCCAGTCTGCTTTCGAGATTGGGCCGCGGTGGCTATCTGCTGGGCCATGAAAAACTGACCGAGCAATGCGCCGCCAATGATGGCGAATGGCTATCCTTTGCGCCGTCCGACGACGCCACATTTCTGCCGGAAGAGAAGGTCAATAAAATGGCCGCCGGTGTCGGCAAGGGCGTGCTGTCGCAACTCCATCTCGGCCGCATGCCGACCGAGACCGAAGTCGCGCAGGCCACCGTTTTCTTTCTCGCCGACCGCGCGGTCAGCGGCGAAACCTTCATGCCGTCCGGTGGCCTCAGCGTCCAGCGTTCGGCGACCGAGCGGGAATTATTCGGCAGCCCGAAACAGGACCGGCTCGACCGGATGCGCGGCAAGACCGTCTGGTTTGTCGGCGAACATCTGGCCGATTATAAGGCCGAGGCGATTAAACAGATGGTGGTGGATCACAAGGTCGGCCGCGTCGTGCTGCTGGTCGGGTCGAAAACCGGCGGCAAGATGCTGGTCGGTCGTCTGCCGGAGGAAGCGCGCAAGGCGGTCGAGGTGCTATACGCTGCCGATGATATCGAAGGCGCGATGGACACAG
>PFJE01000005.1:0-3206 GCA_002783865.1 Sphingomonadales bacterium CG_4_10_14_3_um_filter_58_15 | reverse complement strand
GAATGGGGTAGGCCGACGATTGTCGTCTCGACCCCGCAAACCGAATTGCCCAACCGGTTGTTCGAGGATGGTGCGATGCTGTCGCCGACCGAATTCCGCGATGTTGTCGAACAGAATCTCACCCTGCATTTCCGAGTCGCCCGCAAGGCATCGCTCTATGATGACTGCCAGCTGGTGCTGGTGTCGCCCGATGTGCCGCTGGGCACCGAGGGTCCCGCTTTTGCCATCGCCAATTGCATCAAGACCACCTTGCACGCCTTTACCGCCACGCTGGCGGTCGAGAATGAGCGGCTGGTCCATGACGTGCCGATCAACCAGATCAATCTCACCCGCCGGGTCCGCTCGGAAGAGCCGCGCAACGAGGAGGAGCATGAAGAAGAATTGAAGCGCTTTGCCCGCGCTGTGCTGTTGGTGGGAGCGCCGCTCCCGGATGCCGAGGATTCCCGCTATCGCGCGCGTATCTATCGGGGGACTTCGATGACCGTCTAATCAAAAACTCTCTGTAAATATCCTCTGAACAGGGGATTGCGCGAGAGATACGAGTCGTGCCTGCGCCGCTTGTACAGCCAGCAACATCTTCTCATCCACGGCAATATGGTCTGTCATGCGTCGCGCGCTTTCGTCGCGCTCGCCTTGTTTCCATTGGACAGCGTCCTTTTCCGAGCCAAAGCCATTCCGACAAAACATTGTTAACAATGGCAATATCTCCAAAGCTACAGATATTTTGCACTTATATTACAGTTATGTTGCATTGGCTGTCATATAAGTGTAATAAAATGCTATCGGATTAGGAGAAGATGCTATGAGAACCGCTAAAATTATCGGAATCGCAGCCGGAATATTGCTGATGGGAACGCCGGCCATCGCGCAGGATTCGGGTGAAATTGGCTATGCGAAGGGTGCCTTGGGCTATGATGCCTTGGTTGCCGGTCAAAACGAGATCGCGCTGCAGCAATTGGAGGCGGCGGAAAAGGTCGATGCCAATGATCCGGCACGGCTGATCAATCTGGGCCAGGTCTATGTACGAATGGGCCGCACGGGCGACGCTGCTCGCATGTTCATGGCTGCCATGAAAAGCGATCGGAATTTTGATCTGGTGCTGGCCAACGGCACCGTGATCAATTCGCGGGATGCCGCTGATCAGGCTTTGCAGAATCTGAACAGCCAGTTTGCCGGTCGGTAAACTCTGACATCAGCCGGAAAGAGCTTTCCGGGTTGCAGTAATATATAAAGGTGGCCAATTTCACGGCCACCTTTTTTTTTGCCTTTCGAACAGCTTCGTTCGTTGATCGGCAGATAACACAAGCTTATCTGCGGTTGCCGCCAGCGTTGCAAAATATCCGTAATATTTTTGTCTCCAAAACGTCATGCAAACAGCATCGCAGGGTCACTTCCCACCCCTAGAGCGCTTCCCTAAGGGCGATGGGGGCATCTGATTCGATTCCGCATCGTTTGATTCGAACGTATCAAACCAGTTATTTTTGCGGAGACCAAATCCCATGTTGAATAAGCAAATCCGTTCTGTCCTGTTTGCGAGTGTCGCTGCCCTGGCCGTGAGCGCCTGTGGCGCCGATGATGTTGCATCGCCCGGTGAAGGCAATATTGTCGTGCTGCCAACGCCGGCACCAGCGCCCGCACCCGCACCGGCACCAACGCCTACGCCGACCCCGACCCCTACTGGTGGTCCTGATGCAACTTGCCCGACCGGCACTGCGAATGTTGGCTTGATTACCACGGGAAATAATGAAGAACTTCGCAACTGCCAGATTTCAGGCATTATTACGGGCAACTTGTTGGTCCCGCAGAGCGATGGCACGATTTACTCGCTTTCCGGCGCCGTGGAAGTTGGCGTTGATGGCGGTACTCAAGGCATCTTGACCATCGAACCTGGTGTGGTGCTGTTCGGTTCGTCTGGCGGTGACTTCCTGCTGGTCAATCGTGGTTCGCAGATGTTTGCAGAGGGTACCGCCACAAGTCCGATCATCTTCACATCGCGGCAGAATGTTCTGGGAACCGCAGGCGTTGACAGCATTGGTCAATGGGGTGGCATCGTGTTGCTTGGTCGCGCACCAACATCCGATTGTTCAACCGGCAGCCCGTCCAATCCCGGTGGTACCCGTACCGATTGTGAAGGTATTGTCGAAGGTCCTTCCAGCGCGGTCTTTGGCGGCACATTGCCAAATGATTCCAGCGGTCGGATGTCCTTCGTTCAGGTCCGTTTCCCTGGCTTCGAAGTTTCTCCGGGCAATGAACTCAACGGAATCACCATGGGTGGTGTTGGTCGCGGCACATTCTTCCAGAATATTCAGGTGCATAACAGCTCTGATGATGGCGTCGAATGGTTTGGTGGCCGGGTGAATGGCAAGAATCTGGTGATGACCGGTATCGATGATGACTCGGTTGACTCTGACTCGGGTTACAAGGGTCACAACCAGTTCGTTCTCGCTGTTCAGCGTGCCAATGGCGGTGATCATGTGGTCGAAGGCGATTCCAACGGCGATGAAGATGCCCAACCGCGCCAGGATCACAAGCTGGCCAACGTCACCTTTGTTTCCAACGGCGGCGATCACGTCATTTTGATGCGTGGCGGCAGCGACTGGGCATTCTACAACAGCGTGTTCAACAGCTCATCAGCCTGTATCGACATCGATAGTGCCACCACCGTCCAAACTGCCGATCCTGCAAAGGATGAAAACGGACCGCCAGTTTTTGAATCGGTGTTCATGAGCTGCGCAACAGCGTTCGTGGATGATGGCAATGTCACAGCGGCAACGATCCAGACGATCTTCAATGCTGGCAGCAACAATACGGCCAATGGAACGTCGACTCTTGCCAATGTGGCTGCAGCATTTCCGTTCATCAACGGGGCGAATGAAAATGGCGTCACGCCATTTGCGGTCAGCGGCATCAACAGCTTCTTTGAAAATGTCGCTTATATCGGTGCCGTTCGGGACGCAAACGATACGCGTTTCCAAGGTTGGACCTGCGGTCTGTACGCCAATGACTGTATCACGGCACCGGTCGTTGGTTGATTGTTAAAATGACGATGGGGTGGAGGTAATTTTTACCGCCACCCCCTTTTTTTATATTTCACGAGGAACTATCCCGATGAAAACGCGGACACCATTAATTTCAGCTTTGCTACTCACCTCGTCTCTCATGGCTCCCGCCGCCTTGGCGCAGACCATCCCTGCGGACGAACCGGT
>PFJE01000125.1 GCA_002783865.1 Sphingomonadales bacterium CG_4_10_14_3_um_filter_58_15 | reverse complement strand
ATCAACAGTCTAGACTAGAAACCTTACCAATAGTTTAAGTGCGAAACATGGATTATGAAACTTCGGTCACCTGATTGGCAACATCATTCCACATTCCGACGGTTTGATTGGCAACACCGGTAATCGCAACGATTGCGGTTAACGCGATGAGCGCCAGTATCAACCCATATTCAACAGCCGTCGCACCTTCGTCCGAAAGAAATAATTTTTTTATAATATCAATCATCTCTCTCAACACGGATAAAGTTCTGTTAAGTCGTGAACAAGTCCGGTTTCCCAGAAAGGGATTAATAAAATCCTAACAACGCATAAAAAAATGGAAAAAAACCCGACATATCTATTTGTCGTTGCCGCAGCGCTCGTCGATGAAAACGGCAGAATTTTGGTGCAAAAGAGACCGGAAGGAAAGCCGATGGCAGGGCTCTGGGAGTTCCCCGGCGGCAAAGTTGAAACGGGCGAAACGCCGGAAGCCGCGCTGGTTCGCGAGCTCGAAGAGGAGCTATGCATCCACGTCCAGGAGCCGGACATAGAGCCTGTTGCTTTTGCAAGCGAGGCACTTGAGGACCAGCATCTGCTCCTTCTCCTGTATATCTGTCGCAACTGGACCGGGCGTGTCCACAGTACCGACGCCCTTGACGTCCAATGGTTGCCATTAGAGGCCATTCACGATTTGCCAATGCCACCAGCGGACGGTCCATTGGTTCAGAAGTTGTCAAAAAGTCTTGGCGATGCTGGTTGACTGGCAGATCAGCGATCATCCTTCCCGGAAAATGCTGTGGTGAGAGAGACTTGACCGCTTCCGCGACGGGCTGGCTTGGGTTGGTCCGGGTGAGGGGCCCATGCACAGAGATATAAGATCGTCACACTTTCCGAAAATTTTCCGTCTAGCCCGGCTTTAGCCCGAAAACGGCGTTCAATTTCAGCATAGACATGCCGCGGGATCGAAGTGAGGGTCCCGGTCATGATATTGCTTCCTCCTACGTCTCTAATGTCGGCAATCAGGCGTTGCAGGCTTGAATATTTCAGGCGCATGTGATCGCTATCGGCCACCGGCAAGGTCAGTCCCGCTCGTGCCACGAGGTCGCCAGCCGTCCGCACATCGATCTGCGGGTGCATATGGGCCGAAACTCGGTCGCCCTCCGCTCCCATGATGACAGATTTTAGTATCGGAAAGCTTTCCGCACTGAACATTGCGGCCAGCATCAATCCATCGGGGATCAAGATCCTCCGGATCAGGACAAGCGCGCCTGGCAGATCGTTGATCGTATCCAGGGAACCAATATTAATGATCAAATCAAAGCTGTGATCTGCAAACGGTAATCGATCGTCATCGCAAATCACACCGCCGAGTGCGCTCGCTAACCTGGCGCTGGAATCGGCGAACACCACTTTCATGCCACGCGATTCCAGCTTCTTTCCAAGCCCCGCTGCGGGCAGACCGATAATCAACGCGCGTCGAAAACTACGCTTGACCACATCCAGTCGCTCGACAATTTCCTCGGCCATGATTTGTGAGAAAAAATCGTCACCTTTTGCGCGCGAAAAAGCGCGATCGCGGACGACGCGTCTTCGTTGACGATTAAAAATCTCGGGTACGTTGACTGTATCGGTCATAGGGTCTTGTGGCTTTAGAAGCGCTGGACAAAAAGATCAAATGTCGTTGCTAGCCCTGTTCAGACCACTGGTCGATTATGCATTGCCGCCAAGATGCCCGATATGCGGCGTGACAGTGGATGCGGATAACCGCTTCTGTCTGTTCTGCTGGCAAAAACTGTCCTTTCTGGCGAAGCCCTGGTGCGCAGCTTGCGGCCTGCCATTGGCATTTGACCATCCTCAAGACAGTCGCTGTGTCAAATGTCTGATGGATCCACCCCTTCACGACGGCGTCCGGGCCGTGGTGCGTTACGATGACCAGAGTTCGCTAATCGCAATGCGCCTAAAATATGGCACCCGGCTGGGCCTTGCAAAATTGATCGCGCAACATTTGCAAAAATTTGTCGCAGAATGTCGCGACAATGCGATTATCGTGCCCGTGCCGCTTCATCGAACGCGTCTGTGGCGTCGCGGGTTCAACCAGTCGGTTCTGATTGGCAGAGAACTTGCCCTGACTACCGGCATCGAGATGAATCATAACGTGATCGCCCGGAGCAAGCGTACGCCTCCTCTGAGAGGCATGAGTGGTGCGAAGCGTAGCAGAATAGTAGGTTCAGCATTTGCACTTCGCGCAGATGCGCAGGAAAGCCTCGTCGGCAGCACGGTTTTGCTGATTGACGATGTCTACACCAGCGGATCGACGAGCAATGCTTGTGCGCGGCTGCTAAAAAAAGCCGGGGCAGAACAAGTGTTCGTTTTCTGCTGGGCTCGGGTTATAAGCGATTTTGAACATGGCTAGCTTCTGGATGGATAGCGATTGCTTGAATTTCATTGGCTTTCGGCCCATTTGCAGACTGATGCTAGAAAGAGCGAAATATGTCGAAAGTTGAAATATATACAAAATTTACCTGCGGTTTCTGCTTCCGCGCCAAAGCCTTGCTTGAAAAGAAGAATGTGAGTTTCGAAGAGACTGACATTACCATGGGGGGCAAGCAGCGCGACGAGATGATACAGCGCTCCGGTGGTAGGATGACCGTGCCGCAAATATTTATCGATGATCGTCATATCGGAGGATCGGATGATCTTGCCGCTTTGGATCAGTCTGGCGAGCTTGATGCGCTTCTGGCAAGCTGATCTGCTTTGAAAATCGCGCTCGCCCAAATGACCAGCGGCATTGATCCGGATAAAAATGCCAAACAGCTCCGTTCCCTGATAACCGAGGCTGCGGCTGGCGGTGCTGCGATTATTTTTACGCCAGAGATGACCGGCTTGCTGGATCGGGATCGGTCGCGGGCGGCGACGGTGATCAGCAGTGAGGCGGAAGATCTTGTGCTGTCGGCTGCACGATCGGAAGCCAAGAAGGCGGCAATCTGGGTGCACCTCGGCTCCTTGGCAATTAAAAATGCCGATAGCCCGGATCAGAAGTGGCTTAATCGCTCTTATCTCATCAATCCCGACGGAGAGATCGCAGCGCGCTACGATAAGATTCATTTGTTTGATGTCGATCTGAGCCCCGAAGAGTCGCCACGGGAATCCTCTGCTTACGCTGGCGGGCATCGCGCCGTTATAGCCGCCGTACCGGATGCCACACTGGGATTGTCTATCTGCTATGATCTTCGTTTTCCCGCATTGTACGAGGCCTTGACCAATGCCGGAGCCGACGTCCTGGCGATCCCCGCCGCGTTTACGGTGCCGACAGGAAAAGCACATTGGGAGACATTGCTGCGCGCACGCGCAATTGAGGCTGGGGCATTCGTGGTCGCGGCGGCTCAATATGGCCGGCATGAGGATGGCCGTTCGACCTATGGCCACTCTATGGTGGTCGATCCCTGGGGTGAAATATTGCTCGATATCGGCGAGGGTAGCGGGCTTGGTTTTTGTGATATGGATTTAGGGAAAGTTCAGGAAGTGCGTGCCCGGGTTCCTGCGGTTGCCAATCGAAAAACTTTCGGAATGCCGGTCAAGACATCATGATAATTTTCGACTTGATATGCGGGGATGGGCAACATCGGTTTGAAGGCTGGTTCGGATCGTCGAAAGACTATGCAGAACAACAGGCTCGTGGACTTCTGGACTGTCCGGTTTGCGGCAGCAATAATGTCGCAAAGGCGGCGATGGCACCAAATTTGGGAAGAAAGGGCAATCAGAAGCCGACAACACGGCCTACAGATAAGCGGCCCGAGCCCGAAATGGGTAAACCGGTGAGTAGCACGTCGACTGTACTTGCCGAATATCAGGAAATGATTGGCAAACTGGCCAAGGCGCAGGAAAAGATGCTCGCCAATTCCGAGTGGGTCGGCAACAAATTTGCCGATCGAGCCCGCGACATTCATTATGGTGATGCCGATGAAAAACCTATTCACGGCACGGCTTCACCGGAAGAAGTCGATGATTTAGCGGAAGAGGGCATCGCCGCCCTTCCGCTGCCACTGCCGGTTTTCCCGCCCGAATCCAAAAATTGAGTGTGGCATGCGCCTGCGGATGCGGCTAAACCCGGCAGCACAAAGCGCCCGTAGCTCAGTCGGATAGA
>PFJE01000083.1 GCA_002783865.1 Sphingomonadales bacterium CG_4_10_14_3_um_filter_58_15 | reverse complement strand
CTCTTCGCGGCGGGCGATGGTGTCGGCGTTCACGCGGAAATAGTGATCCGCGAACTGATGATAATATTCGGCCTGGACGCGGTCTCCATTGACCTGCGCATCCTGCGCCATTTTCTTGAACTTATCGAGCATCTGCACGGCGTTGCCGCGCGCGCGGCTGTCGATCCGGTTGTCGCGGTCCGATCCGCCGCTGCGGTTGCTCTGGGGACGGTTATTGGTGTTCCGGCCGCGCCCACGGCGGCCAGGCTGACGATTGTTCATCAAATTTCAGGTATCCTTGTACCGATAATAAACTTGGTCTCTCTCAAGTCATAGCCACACTTGGGTGGCGATTGCGTTGCAGACAACCCGTCCACAACGTCCCGTTCAAGACTAATGTACGCCGAAATCCAGCAACATTATCGAGTTGGGGGCAGGCCAGTGATTTAGGGAAAAAGCCAGAAATCCTCTGGGCCTGTGCAAGTCTTAGCGAGTCGCTTCAGCAAAACCAAGCCCTTTTTATCGACGTAGAATCAGCAACCGGTCGATATCAGATAAATCTTTCTTTATTTCAACATGATAGCCATTTCGTTTGGCTATTTCCGAAACCGGATTTGCCTGATCAACGCCGATTTCGAGCAGGGCTGTTCCGGTGGTCGAGAGCAGTTTTTCGAGCGCCGGGATGATGATCCGGTAATCATCGAGACCGGCTTCTCCTGCGAACAGCGCGCTATGCGGTTCGAAATCTGCGACATCGGCGGACAATCGGGACCGCGTCGAAACATAAGGCGGATTGGCCAGAATCAGATCGAAGCCGGAGCCAATCGCCTTCGTCCAGTCGGGCCGCTTCCAGTCCAGCAACAGAAAACGGGCGCGGTCGGTCAGTTCGAGCGCATCGGCATTGTTATGGGCAATCTGCAAAGCGGCAGCGCTGGCATCCATTCCCAGGCCGGTAGCGTCAGGGAATTCGTGCAAGGCTGAAAGCAGCAGCGCACCACTGCCGGTTCCCAGATCCAAGATCCTGCCCGGCTGGGCGGAAGCGAACGCACGGACCGCCTCCTCGATCAGCAGCTCGCTGTCGGGACGCGGGATCAGGACATCCGGCGTGACCTGAAAGTCGAGACCCCAGAATTCCTTTCTGCCGATGATATAGGCAACCGGTTCGGATTGCTGGCGCCGTTCGACCAATGCGGCAAACTCGGGCGGGGACTGCAAGTCCGGCATCTTAAGCAGCAGTTGCTCCCGCTCGATCCCGAGCGCGTGGGCGAGCAGCAATTCTGCATCGAGACGGGGACTGTAGGAGGTGTCGGACAGCGCCGTCGTTGCCTCGCGCAGGACCGCAGCGGCATCACCCATCTAGATTGGCGAGCCTGCTGGCTTCATCCTCCGCGATCAGCGCATCGACCATTTCACCGAGCGCGGTGCCCTCGATGATCTCGGGTAATTTGTGCAGGGTCAGGTTGATCCGGTGGTCGGTCACCCGGCCTTGCGGGTAATTATAGGTGCGGATGCGCTCGCTGCGATCGCCGGAACCAACCATCGACTTGCGCGCTTCCGCTTCCTCGCTTTGCACCGCCTCGCGTTCCTGCTCATAGAGCCGCGCCGCCAGCACCTTCATAGCCTGCGCCTTGTTCTTGTGCTGCGACTTGCCGTCCTGACACTGCACCACCAGCCCGGTCGGCAAGTGGGTGATGCGGATCGCGCTGTCGGTCTTGTTGACATGCTGGCCGCCGGCGCCGCTCGCCCGATAGGTATCGATGCGCAGATCTTCCGTGCGGATCTTGATGTCGACTTCCTCGGGCTCCGGCAGGATCGCTACTGTCGCCGCCGAAGTATGAATCCGCCCGCCGCTTTCGGTTTCCGGCACCCGCTGCACCCGGTGGACGCCGGATTCGAATTTCAGCTTGGCGAACACGCCCTTGCCCTGAATATTGGCAACGACTTCCTTGAACCCGCCGACTTCCGAAGCATTGGCGGAGATCATCTCGACCTTCCAGCCCTGTTCTTCGGCATAGCGGTTATACATGCGGAACAAATCACCAGCAAAAAGCGCCGCCTCGTCACCGCCGGTGCCTGCCCTTATTTCGAGCATCGCCGGGCGGTCATCGGCGCTGTCCTTGGGCAGCAATTGCAAGGCGAGGGCATGTTCGGCGGCGGCCAGCGCCTTTTTGACGCCATCCACTTCATCCGATGCCATCGCCTTCATCTCGGCGTCGTCGCCTGCCAGCATTTCCGCCAGACCCTGCTGCTCATCGCGCAAGGCTTTGACATGCGCGGCGGCTTCGGCGACCGGTTCGATCTCGGCATATTCCTTGGAGACGGAGACGAATTTATCGCTGTCGAGATCGCCCGACGCCATCATCGCCTGCAACTCGGCAAAGCGCGCTTCGATCTGGGCAAGTCTCTGGGGGGTGATGGTGGTCATGCAGTCAAAGCCTCGGCCAAACCATCCAGCACGATCTCGCGCTGATCGCCTGTCGCCAGATTTTTCACCGCAGCCACACCATTGGCCAGTTCGTTCTCACCGATGATCACGACATGCGCCGCACCGGCAGCGTTGGCCTTTTGCATCCGCTTTTTCATATTGCCCTTATAGGCCATCTCGCAACTGATGCCGGACCTGCGCAGTTCAGCCATGATCTTCATTGCCGCCGTTTCACAGCCATCGCCCAACGGGATGAAGATCGCATCGGTTCCGGCCACTTTCGGCTCCTCCAGCAACATCCCGAGCCTCTCGATTCCAGCCGCCCAGCCAACGGCTGGCGTATGCGGCCCGCCGAGAGATTCCATCAGGCCGTCATAACGTCCGCCTGCCAGCACTGTCCCCTGCGCACCGAGCCGATCTGTCACAAATTCAAACGCCGTGTGGCGATAATAATCCAGCCCCCGCACCAGCCGGCTGTTGCGCGTCCAGGCGACGCCGCAGGCATCCAGCCCTTCGGTGACCTGGGCGAAAAATTCCTTCGCCTCGCTCGACAGATAGGCGTCAATATCCGGCGCGCTGTCGGCAATCGGGCGGTCCTGCCGCTCCTTGCTGTCGAGAATCCTGAGCGGATTGCGCTCCAGCCGGTCCTGGCTGTCTTCGGACAGCTCGGCCCGGTGCGCCCGGAAATGCTCGACCAGCGCGTCACGCCAGGCATCCCGGCTTTCCGCATCGCCCAGCGTGTTCAGTTGCAGGGTCACGCCCTGATCAATGCCCAGCTCCTTCAGCAACTGATCGGCAAAGCAGAGCAATTCCACATCCGCCGCCGCTTCGCCTGCGCCGATAATCTCTGCATCGAGCTGGTGAAACTGCCGATAGCGTCCCTTTTGCGGCCGTTCGTAACGGAACAGCGGCCCGTGTGCAGACAGTTTCAAAGGCACATGCTGCTGCCAGCCGTTGCTCAGAAAGGCCCGGCAAATGCCGGCGGTGAATTCAGGGCGCAGAGTCAGGCTGTCGCCGCCGCGATCCTCGAAGGAGTACATTTCCTTCGACACCACGTCGGTGGTCTCGCCGAGCGAGCGAGCGAACACTGCGGTCGGTTCGAACACCGGCATTTCGACGCCCTTGAAGCCGTAGAGCCGCCGCACCCGCTCGAATGTCTCGACGACGTGGCTGAAGCGTTCCTGATCTTCGCCGAAAATATCCTGCGTGCCGCGCACCGGCTGGGGTGTCTGTATTTTTGCCATGGGCAGCCTTTAGACGGTGATCGGGAAAAGCGGAATAGGTTTTTCATGTCACCTGCGCTCATCCGGCAGAAGCGAAATTGCGCAACCACTAGACGCCACCGCCAAAAAGCTTCATTTGAGAAGGAAGTCGATTCAGGGGATTTTCTGCACATGCGTACCGCCGTCTTACTGGGCCTTGTTTTGAGCCTGACCGTTTTCACGCCCGCCTTGGCGATGCCCGACAGCCTCAGCAAACCTGCATATATCGCACCGACCGAGACAATCCCCGCGCCGCAGGACATTGCCTATCCCGGCACCATGACCTTGGAAGTCGACGCCCGCGACCACGACCAGGGCATATTCCGGGTTACCCAGACCATCCCGGTGGACCAGACTGTGACAACGGGGGCCGGTCGCCTGACCCTGCTCTATCCCGAATGGCTGCCCGGCAACCACGCGCCGCGCGGCGAGATCGAAAAGATAACCGGACTCGAATTTACCGCCAACGGTCAAACGCTCCCCTGGGTGCGCGACGATGTCGATGTCTTTGCCTTTCATCT
>PFJE01000056.1 GCA_002783865.1 Sphingomonadales bacterium CG_4_10_14_3_um_filter_58_15 | reverse complement strand
ATGTTTTGACGACGGACAGGGGAGATGGAAGTGAACTTCCAGTTGTCTCAGATATCATCAAGTCGCTTTTCCATCATGGCGATAGTCAACGCTCCGGACTGGTTGTCTGGATAAACATCATGACCTATCCAGCCCTTTTGATTTTTTGGTCTTATGCAATAGCCTTGATAAAGTCGGAGCGATTTGTTCATCTCGAAGCACTGTTTGCTGAGCAAGTTCAGACCGAGTATCGTGAGCCAAAGTGCTTAATTGAAACACTCTTCCTTTGGGGTTGGCGAGGCGATGATGACAGTCTTTGGAAGAACCTCGAGGGATTCGATAGGCGGCGCACCCCATTGAGTGATCATGTCTGTTCAATCTTAGGAGTTTGGACTGCTGAAACGCTGGGGTTTGTATCCGATTTCGAAATGCTGTTCGAAAAATTCGAGATGCTTGCAGCCATGAAGCATGTCGAACAGTCAACCAACGATGAGATCGAACTAGCCCACGCCAATACCGATCGGGGTTTCAGAGCTGTTAGAGCACCTACAGGGCGTATCGGTTGGGACAACGATCGCCGAATGCGCCTGGAGCGAGAGCTTGATGCGGGTTCAGCCTTGCGTAAAAAGTTGATCTCGGCCGGATATGCGCGAGACGACAAATTTATCGATCTGTTTATTGTGAATCAGCAACTCTTGTCGTCTAGATTTGGTTTCTGACCCAGGCACCCCTCCGCAATGCCAGTGAAATTCGTTGTCCCTTCAGTACTTGGCTGGTGGATGCCACAGGCCATTACGTCAATTGGGCCGCGGCTTCTAGTCAAGTACAATTGCGGCTAAAAGATCTATCGTGTGGAGACAGTTGGACCAACACCTAGACATGTTGTGGAGGAGGAACTTGAACATCCCCACATGGATTATGATTCCGCTAAAGTTAACTTCGTAACAATCGTGGACGCATTCAATAAAGTCTGGATTTCTTCGAGGTATGCTTCCAGATCACTTGCTAGTTGAGAAATCAGCTCATGATCCGCCTCGGCAGACTGCCCTTTCACCGCAATTTCATGAGCATCTTCCAGCCGTGCCGTGATGAGCGCGAAGAGCGCGCCTCGCACTTTAATCGCATCAAATTTTTCACCATTGTCCATGCACCCGACAACGCTCGTTTCCTCGCGCAAGTCCAGTAGCAGCTTTTGAATTACTGCAGATAAATCACTGGACTGCAGCGTTTGTTCGAGCATTGGTGTAGCGTCGTCAGGGAAGCGATACGGCATGCCGCTGGGTCATTTTACCACCCGCGGCTCGGGTCAGTGGAAGCGCTGGATCCTCCAGCGCCATACTGGAGAACCCAAATGGCAACTACAAAACCGCCAACCAAGTCCGACAAGGTTATCGCACTGCTGGGCCGAGCCAAAGGCGCTTCGCTGGATGAGATATGCGAAGCGACCAGCTGGCAACCACACAGTGCCCGCGCCTTTCTGACCGGCCTGCGCAAGAACGGTCTTGTTCTCGCCCGGGAACAGAGCGCGTGCGAAGGTACAGTCTATCGCCTAATATCCCCTCCATCCGGTGAGGATGCATCCTCATGACCGATCTGGAACACCGGTTGTCAGAACTTGCCGCGATGCCTCCAGCCCAGCTTCGCTCCCTCTGGCGGGATATCTTCCGCAACCCTGCGCCAGACGCCGCCCCCGATCTTCTGCGCCGGTCTATAGCCTGGCGATTGCAGGAACGCGTGCATGGTGGGCTGACGCCATCGGTAAGGATGCGGATAGCAAAACTGCAAAAGAAGCTGGCAAAATCGAGCCTGGCTGGGATGCCCCCTGAAATCGCATTGAAACCAGGCACGAGGCTTGTTCGAACATGGAATGGCAAAAGCTATCACGTGCTGGTCGGTGATGAGGGCTTTGAATATGACGGCAGGCAGTTTGGTAGCCTCAGCCACATCGCTGAGGAAATCACCGGCGCCCACTGGTCCGGTCCCCGCTTTTTTGGATTGAGGAAGCGAAGCGGATTCAAGCCCAAGGCCTTGACCCATGCCTGAGGCGAAAAGAAAAACCCGCTGCGCCATATACACGCGCAAATCGACCGAAGATGGACTGGAACAGGATTTCAACAGTCTCGATGCCCAGCGCGAGGCTTGTGCCGCTTATATATTGAGCCAGACCCACGAGGGATGGGAAGGAACAGCCGAACTCTATGATGATGGGGGCTTCAGCGGTGGTTCCATGGAGCGGCCGGGCCTCAAGCAACTTCTGCAGGATGTGATCGCCGGCAAGGTTGATGTGATTGTCGTTTACAAGGTCGATCGCTTGACGAGATCACTGGCTGACTTTGCCAAGATCGTCGACATCCTCGACGAGCATGAAGCCAGCTTTGTCAGCGTCACCCAGTCATTCAATACCACCACCAGCATGGGCAGGCTTACGCTGAATGTCCTTCTATCATTCGCGCAGTTCGAGCGCGAGGTTACCGGCGAGCGTATCCGCGACAAGATTGCCGCATCCAAGAAAAAGGGCATGTGGATGGGTGGCCCGGTTCCACTTGGATATGAACTTGGTGACCGCAAGCTGGTAATTAACCAACCAGAAGCTGAGACTGTCCGTCACCTGTTCCGGCGATATGCCGAGCTTCAATCCGTGCCCCAACTGGTCGACGAACTTGCGGCCCAGGGATATCGCACCAAGATCCGCCCCTACAAAGATGGCCGGCAAATCGGAGGGGTTGTATTCCGGACCGGAGCACTGAGCCAGTTACTCAAAAATCCGATCTACACTGGCATGGTCCGGCACAAGGACAAGATATATGAAGGCGAACATGAAGCCATCATTGATCAGAAATTTTTTGACGAGGTGCAGAGCATCTTCGCCGCCAACCGCAGAGACAATGCTCTGGGAAAGAAATCCAGTAATCCAAGCTTGCTCGCAGGGCTAATCACCGACCCTGATGGCCAGCCAATGACACCAACGCATGCCTGCAACGGATCGAAGCGATTTCGCTATTATGTGACGAGGCTTGAACCGGGCGATGACAAGAACCTGGTATGGAGATTGCCATCGGGAGAGATCGAGAGACTGGTCATAGATGCAATTGCAAAGGCGATTGCTGATAATGCGCCAGCTTCGAGCGAAGCCAATATTATCCAGGATCAAATGGCTGCTAATAGTGAGATCGCCAATCGTCTTCAGAACGCCGCCATACATGAGAAGCGCAAGATACTGTTGGATCATCGGGCCAGAGTTCAGATCCTGCAGGAGCAGGTCATCCTCAGCTTCAAGCCTCAGGGCGAAGCGGAACGGTCAGAAGTTTGCATCGATGCAAAACTGGCAAAGCAGGGCAGTGAGCTGAAATTTACAATTCCACCTACCAACGCCAACATCAAGCCGGCCCCCAATGTCACATTGCAAAAGCTGGTTGCTCAGGCCTTCGCGGCACAAGATTTTCTGCTTACCGGCAAGCCCAATCCAGCGCTTTCAGATTACAGCCGCCGGTATCTCGGTCAGCTGGTTCGTATCTCATGGCTCGCGCCCGATATTATCGGAGCCATCATGGATGGAACACAGCCGGTCAATCTTACCGGACGCAAGCTTACCCGCGCCAACTCTATCCCGCTTGATTGGCCGAGTCAGAGGAAAATGTTCGGGTTCACCTGAGCTATTAGCCCAAAATCTCAATCTGCATCTGACAGCCACGAAATGGCCCTTCGAGACGATGGGCCATATTGGCGCCGGTCCGTCACCGACAAAGCGTCTCTGGTCGCAGACGTGATCAGGGAGCCTAAGGTAAGCGGCGGGAAAATAGGCATTAATTATGCCATATCGGAGCAGGTGCAGAGACACTAGAAAATAGGAAACTGGGTGGTGCGGCTTAGAGGATTCGAACTTCTGACCGCGTCTTTTGCAAATGAGTTCACGAAAGAATCTACATGTTCTAATTAACTGACGTCCCCAGGGCATTACCGCTCAGCCCGGCCGCGACAGACTTGGACACACAGTTTACATAAAATGCAGCTTTTCGAAAGCGGGGTATTGATTGGGGTGTAGTTGGACTAGTGCAAATAATAATCAATATATAACAATCACTTAATAGATGCATTCGAATCCCTCCGTCTCCGCCACCACCCTGTTTCCACCCATCCCGAGCTAACCCGTGAAACCCGCAGTTTACTGCGGGTTAGCGAGTGATTCGGGTCCTCATTTGTCCTCAGGTTTCCACCGGTGTGTGATTTGGAATGTGGGAACAAATGTGGGAATATCAGGGCTATGGGAAGACTATCCGCGACCGCTGTGAAGGCAGCAACCAGACCCGGACGGCTGAGTGACGGCGACGGCCTCTATTTGATCATAAAGCCCGGTGGGGCAAAAAGTTGGGTATGCCGGGTGCAGCGGCACGGCAATCGCCGTGATTTTGGTTTGGGCAGTGCAAAGAAGGTCAGTCTGGCTGTTGCACGAGAAAGAGCGCGAGAAGTGCGCGCCTGGATCGAGCTTGGCCTCGATCCCGTCTTCGAGAGGAGAAAGATTTTGGGCTTCCCGACCTTCCGGGAGGCCGCTGCCAAGGTTTTGGCCGCGAGCAAGAAGAGCTGGCGCAATGCCAAGCATGAAGGCCAGTGGGTGAGCACGATGGAAGCTTATGCGTTCCCCTATATCGGCGATGTAAAGGTGAATGACATTACCGGGCCGATGATTCGCGATCTGCTCGCCCCGATCTGGCTGACCAAGCCTGAAACCGCGCGGCGGGTGCGCCAGCGGGTCGGAGCAGTGCTCGACTGGGCCTATGCATCGGGCTTCCGCGAGAGCGAGGCTCCCATGCGCGCGATCACCAAAGGCCTGCCGCGCCAGCCCAAGAAGGACAATCACTTCGCGGCCATGCCCTATGACAAGGTAGCGGCGTTCCTGAAGCAGCTGCGCAAGCGAGAATCGTTCAGCCGCCTTGCACTTGCTTTTGCAGTCCTTACCGCCGCCAGATCAGGCGAGGTGCGCGGAGCCACATGGGAGGAGATTGATCTGGAGTCCGGTCTATGGACCATCGCGGCCTCTCGCATGAAGGCAAGCCGAGAACATGTCGTGCCTCTGACCGATCCGGCGCTGCGGATTGTGAGGCGCTGCGCCGAGCTTAGACTACCAAGCAGCGACCTCGTGTTTCCAGGCATGAAGCGCGGCGCGCCGCTTTCTGACATGACCCTCTCCAAGCTGATGAAGGAAATGGGCGAGCCCTATACCGTCCACGGGTTCCGCTCCGCTTTCCGGGACTGGGTATCAGAAGAGACCGCTCACCCAGGCGACGTTGCAGAGGCAGCGCTTGCTCATACCATCGGCAACAAGACCGAAGCGGCCTACCGGCGCGGCAATCTGCTTGAGAAGCGCCGCATCATGATGGCTGACTGGGCGAACTATATCGAAGGGAGAAAACAACAATGAACGCCCCTGCCCAAGCCATCCCCATATATTGGTATAGACATGATCGGAATCGCCCGTTTGACAAGCGCAGTGATGACGCGCTTTGCGGTGGCG
>PFJE01000137.1:35484-49871 GCA_002783865.1 Sphingomonadales bacterium CG_4_10_14_3_um_filter_58_15 | reverse complement strand
CTCGCCAGGTTGCAAATGCCCGCGTTCAACCAAAGCGTGCCAGGCGGTGGAGGCCGCTGTTTGCCAGCAGGCGCCTTCGGAGAAGGAGAGAGCCGGGGGCAGGGGGGAAAGGGCTACCTCGCTGACGACCCATTGTTCCGCGAGCGCGCCGCCTTTTCCGCCTGCCATGACGCGATCGCCAGTTTTTACATTGCGTACATCGGATCCGACTTCGATCACTTCTCCGGCCGCTTCAAGGCCTGGTACAAACGGGGGGTCCGGGCGGAACTGATATTTGCCCTGCGTCATCAGCAGGTCCGGAAAATTGAGGCCCGCCGCATGGACCTGAATACGCACTTCGTCGCTTTGTAATGGCTGCGCCTGCCGTTCGACCATCCGGATCGAGGAAGGACCGGTGAGGGCGGTGCAGGTGGCTGCCAGATAGCTGGTCTTCATCAATCTATCGCCGCCACAATTTCTTTGGTGAAGGCTTCGATATCGAAACGATTTTCAGCGCTGTCATAGCCGCGCCGGACGATGACCAGATCGAGCGAGGGGATGATCACCAGATATTGCCCGCGATTGCCAAAGCCTGCGAATGTGTCTTTCGGTATGCCCTCGGACTGGTTCATCAGCCAGAAGGTAGCGCCATAGCCAAAGTTGCCGCTTTCGGGCTGTGGTCCAGAGGGCGTGCTGACATATTTCCGCCAGTTATCCGGCAGTAGCCGCTCTCCGTTCGACATCCCATTGTTGAGATAGAGCATTCCCAAGCGCCCGAGATCTCGTGCTGTTGTCCAAACCTGGCTGGAGAGGATATAATGATCCTGCCAGTCAGTCTCCGCATAAGTGCGGGTCATGCCGAGCTTCTGGAAGAACCCAAAAGGATCAAAATCATGTTCGTCGGGCATATAGTTCCCGAGTTTGGTCTTCCGATCTCGATGTTGCGCTTGCGTCGCAAGCACCGCGAGCAGGATATCGTTATTGGCATAGCGAAAGCGCGTCGCCGGCATGTACAGCAAGGGCCAGCTTGTCGCCCGCTCCGTCACGCTGGCACCGCCCATATAGACGGGGTCGGTACGATTGCCCGCAGTGTCGCTGACCAGTCCGCTGGTCATGCGCATCAAATTGTCGATGGTGAGCGCTGCCCGAGGGTCTCCGGGTGTTTGCCACTGGGCTAACTGTGCCGGTGCGTTGATGTCGACCATCTGCAGTTGGACTGAATGGCCAATCAAGGTGCCAGCGATGGATTTGGCGACTGACCAGGTCCGCTGCGCGGTGTGAAGGTCATGGCCCGGCTTGTATTTTTCGGTTTGAATTTTGCCATTATGTACAATCAGCACGGCGCTGGTTTTGCCACCATAATATTCCGGATCAAATGCTTGAGTGGCAATAGTCTCGAAGGCGGTTGACCGGAACGACACTGGCGCTACCGCATGCTCATCGCCCATCGGCCAAATCTTCTCGTCAAAAAACTCTCTCGGCACTGCTGCTTTGTCGTTTGCTGAGTCGGTGAAACCAATCGGCATTCCGGTACAGCCCGTTTTGCTATTCCAGATGGCGATGCGCGGGGGCGCATCATCGGCAAATCGCACGCTTACCTGCCGATGGGTCGCATCCACTTCTTCCGTCAGAGTCGGAACAATGTCGGCAATTCTTTCATAGATACCGGTCAATTCGTCTGCCTTGATATCCGCTAGCGATTTTCCGCCATTCCACAGCCCGGAACAGATAAATTGCGCTTTATAGCCCGCCGCGAGGGCACGGTCATAGCGCCCGGATTCCTGTTCCTGAGCAAAGGCGCTGGCACAAAAGAACGTGCCGATGATACAAATGCTAACCAGTTTTTTTAACACGCAAACTCTCCCAATAATCGAGCCGTTCCCGGATCTTGTGCTCAAAACCCCGATCGACCGGCTGATAAAAAACTTCCGGTGTCATGTCGTCGGGCCAGTAATTGTCGCCCGAAAAACCATCATCCGTTTCATGATCATAGCTATAGCCGGCGCCGTAGCCGATATCCTTCATCAGCTTCGTTGGCGCGTTCAGGATATTTTCCGGTGGCATCAGTGAGCCGGTTTGTCTGGCGGATTTCCAAGCCTGTTTCTGCGCCTTATATACCGCGTTGGATTTTGGCGCCGTCGCACAATAGAGGCAGGCTTGGACGATCGACAGTTCGCCTTCGGGGCTTCCGAGGAAATTATACGCGTCCTTGGCCGCCAGCGCCTGCACCAGCGCCTGTGGATCGGCGAGGCCGATATCCTCACTGGCGAACCGAACGATCCGGCGGAGCACGTACATCGGCTCTTCTCCGGCCACTAGCATGCGGGCTAGATAATAGAGCGAAGCCTGCGGGTCGGAACCGCGCAGGGCTTTGTGCAGGGCCGAAATAAGATTATAATGGCCCTCGCGGTCCTTGTCGTAGACCGGCATTCGGCGATGCAGGGTTTTCGCCAGTTGGGGCGGGTCCAACGGATCCTCAATAGCTAGCGAGAACAAAGTTTCCGCCTGATTGAGCAGAAACCTGCCGTCGCCATCCGCGCTGGCGATCAGGGCATCTCTGGCGCTGTCGGTGAGCGGGAGGGTTTTGTCTTCGAGCTGCTCGGCTCTTTTCAGAAGCTGGCTCAGGGCTGCCGCATCCAGTCGATTGAGGATCAACACCTGCGTACGGCTAAGCAGAGCCGCATTCAGTTCAAAGGATGGATTTTCGGTCGTGGCGCCCACCAGCACCACCGTGCCCCGCTCTACATAGGGTAGAAAGCTGTCCTGTTGCGAACGGTTGAAACGGTGAATCTCATCGACAAATAACAAGGTGGCCTTACCCGACTGAAACCGCATCTCGGCTTCGGCAAACACCTTCTTTAAGTCGGCAACACCGGAAAACACCGCGGAGATTGCCTTGAAATGCAAATCCGTCTGATCCGCCAGCAACCGCGCAAGACTGGTCTTTCCGGTCCCTGGCGGACCCCAGAAGATCATCGAGGAAAGCTTTCCGGCGGCTATCATTCTGCCGATCGTGCCGTCGGCTCCGACCAGATGGTCTTGGCCGACAATATCTGCTGGCTGGCGAGGTCTCAGGCGATCCGCTAACGGAGCGTCGGGCCTGGCACCCGCCTCGACACGCTGATCATTGTCGTCGTCAAACAGGCCTTGCATGGCTAGCGGACGGCAGCTTGTTGGATTGGCCCATGACCGGCCTGCCTCTGGCGAACCAGTCGCATATAGGTTTGGGCAACGGCGTTGTTGATCTGGTCCCAGCTATATTCTTCCGCGCGCTTTTCGCCGGCCGAGCCATGGAGGTCGCGCAGGTCAGGATGTTCACAATAGACTTGCAGCGCCTCCGCAAATCCGCGGACTGCGCCAGGCGTGATCAACTTGCCGGACTCGTTATTCTTGACCAGGCTCTGGCTTCCGGTGGCCTTGGCCGCCACCACCGGAAGTCCGCAAGCCATTGCTTCGAGCGTTACATTCCCGAACGTTTCGGTAATCGAGGGGTTGAACAGCATATCCATGCTGGCAACCGCGCGGCCGAGATCGCTACCTTGCTGAAATCCCGCGAAAATGGCGTCGGGCATTCGGTCTTCGAACCATTGTTTCGCTGGCCCTTCACCTATAACGATTATTTTATGCGTAACCTTGCGGCGCTTGAGTTCGTCAATCGCATCGGAAAAGACATCAAGCCCCTTTTCCATGACCAGCCGCCCGAGGAATCCGATCACCGGTATATCATCGGCGATGCCCAGCGATTGGCGCCATTCCAGATCGCGGCGATCGGAATTGAATATCTCGCGGTCAACGCCGCGCGACCAGATACCTACGTCATAGTTCATTCGCTGGTCGCGGAGCACCTGGGCCATCGATTCCGACGGCGCCACCAATGCATCGCAGCGACGGTACAGCCGGCGCAAAATTGCCTCTATTACCGGTTCCAGAAAGGCCAGATTATAATAGCGGGGATAGGTTTCAAACCGGGTGTGCACGGAAGCGAGCACTGGAATATTCTGGCCGCGGGCCCATGACACCATTTTATGCCCGACCCTGTCGGGGCTCGATATCTGCATGATATTGGGATTGAACCGCTCCAGATCTTTCCTGACGTCGCCAGAAATCCGGGTCGGAAAGCGATATTCTCCGCGTCCCGGAAATGCGACGGAGGGGACGCTGACCAGATCGCCCGTGGGTTCAAATGCCGGCGTGTCGGTCGTTGGTGAATAGACACGAACCGCTGCTCCCTGACGCAGCAGATAGTCCACCAGACGGTTGAGCGCCTGATTGGCTCCGTCACGGACGAAGTTGTAATTACCGCTATACAGGGCAATGCGAAGGTCACTGATTTCCATAGCCGCCTTCAAGCATAGTCAGGGGAGAATTGCCAATATGAACTTGCTCGGCTAGCAGGCTGAGATGATCCGGACCAAGCTTGACCATGTTCTGACAGGCACGCCAAAACCCTTTGGCGACGATGGCGAAATGAGCGCGATCGCCAAACTCGCCACAGATCAGGCCTTGATGCTGGGGTTTGAAGGTCTCGAAGGCAATCAGGTTGCCGATCCGGTGCATCATGGCGGGCGTGACAAGGCTGTTCATCTCTATCCAGCGGAACATTATTCATTCTGGCGGAAGAAATATCCCGATCTGGATCTGCTCGATTCACCGGGCGCCTTTGGGGAAAATTTCAGCTGCGAAGGAATGACCGAATCAGTGCTTTGTCTTGGCGATATCTTCCGCGTCGGAGAGGCTTTGATCGAATGCAGTCACGCCCGGCAGCCCTGCTGGAAACTCAATCATCGCTTTGGCAAACCGGACGTCCTGAAAACGGTGGTAAAGACCGGTAAATCCGGCAGCTATTTCCGGGTATTGGAAGAAGGTCGCGTCAGGGCAGGGGACTCGGTGGTTCAGGTGGAGCGGCCATTTCCGGACTGGCCGCTAGACCGGCTGTTCGGGTTGATCGTTGGCGGCCAGCACAAGGGGCAGGGTGCCCGACTGAAAGCCCTCTCGGGCAATCCGGTGTTAGCCGAAAGCTGGCGGATTCGAGCCGTCAAACTGGCAGGTGTCTGACCCGGCTATTTGGATTCGTCCCCAACTGGCGGGTGGAGCCGCAAGCGCGTTACGCGGCGATCGTCAGCTTCGGTAATTTCCAATATCCAGCCACTCGGGTGTTCCAGTCGCTCGCCCACGGTGGGTATGTGTCCCGCGAGAACGAATGACAGGCCGCCAATGGTATCAACATCTTCGTCGATTTCTTCGAGCGCCGGATCGATGGTATCTCCAACATCGTCCAGTTCGGCGCGGGCATCCGCCTCCCAAATGCCATCATCCAGCTGGACCAGCAAGGGGACTGGTTCGTCATCATGCTCGTCCTCGATCTCGCCGGTGATTTCCTCGACAATATCCTCGATCGTGACGAGCCCTTCGGTCCCATTATATTCATCGAAAATGATCGCGAGGTGGGTCCGGGTGGCGCGCATTTCGGCCAATAAATCGAGTACACCCATGGATTCGGGGACGAAGCGGGGCTGTCGCAGAAACGGCGCTATATCGTCCGGAAACGGGCCGCCCTTGGCAACAATCGCAAAAATGTCCTTGATGTGGATCATGCCGATAATATTGTCGAGATTCTCGCGATAAACCGGGATGCGGCTGTGTCCATGTTCGGAAAAAATATCTACAAAATCCTCGAACGCGGAGCTTTCCTCGATGGCGATTATATCGGCCCGGGGCACCGCGATATCGTCGACCCGGTGTTCACTGAAATGCAGCATGTTCCGCAGCATTTCCAGTTCCAGAGACGACACGTCGGGATTCCCATTGGGATATCCCTCGGTATCGCTTTCATGGTCATCAATGACCTCTTCGATCTGCGCACGCAGGCTGTTGTCATCAGTGTTGCCGAAGAGCAGAGCCTTCAAGCTCCGCCATATTCGCCCGGGTTCGTCTTCCTCCCTAGACTGGCTGCTACTGCTGCGAGCGGTGCTATTGCCACTGTCATTTTCAACGTCGGTCATTCTAGTTTTTGATTACCTGCTTTGCGTTTGTTCTGCATAAGGATTGGCAATTCCCAATGTCGCCAATGCGTTGATTTCGCAATTTTCCATCAACCCTGCATCTATCTCGTTTTCGTGATCATAGCCTAGCAAATGCAAGGACCCGTGCACAATCAAATGTGAGATATGATGGGAAAATGAGATGTTTTTGGCTGCAGCTTCTCCATGACAGGTTTCATAGGCCAAGATAATATCCCCGAGCAGTGCCTCGCCGTCGTCAGTATTCGCAAGCGTTTCCAACAAGTCCGGCTGAATCTGGGGAAAGGAAAGGACGTTGGTCGGCTTGTCCTTGCCGCGGTACGCCTTATTGAGGGCATGAACTTCCTGATCGTCAGAGAGCTTCACGCTCACCTCTATCGCAAAATTCCGGGACAACAGGTCCGCATGGGAAGAGGCAAGGATCGCAGCCTTTGCTGACCGTGCAGCCAAGTCCGTCCAATCCTGCTCATTGTCCCACTCAGGAGAGGCGGTCAATTCAGTCTGGAGCATCTTTGCCTTCATAGGCTTCGACAATTTTCCCAACCAAGGGATGGCGCACAACATCGCTGGCCCCAAATTGGATCGAGCTGACGCGCTCGATACCTTCCAATTTGGATACGGCGTCCGCTAATCCGGAGACGGCTTCCTTTGGCAAATCGACCTGTCTGGGGTCGCCGCAAATCACCATCCGGCTGTTCATGCCAAAGCGGGTCAGAAACATCTTCATCTGTGCAGCCGTGGTATTCTGGGCTTCGTCAAGAATGACGAATGCATCGGACAGGGTCCGACCGCGCATGAAGGCGATCGGCGCGATTTCAATTTCGCCGCTCTCTATCCGTCGTTCCACCTGTTCGGCGGGCAGCGTGTCGTAAAGCGCATCATATAGCGGGCGAAGAAACGGATCGACCTTCTCCTTCAGGTCACCAGGCAGAAAACCGATTTTTTCACCGGCTTCGACCGCAGGCCGGGACAGGATAAGGCGATCAACGGAGCCACTGATCAACTGCGAAACGGCTTGCGCCACCGCGAGATAAGTCTTGCCGGTCCCCGCAGGCCCGAGCGCAAAAATCATATCGTCACGGGCCAGCGCTTCCATATAATGGGCCTGCCGAACCGAACGCGGAAAAATCGTTTTCTTGCGGGTCCGGATCATCACCTTGGGTGCGTCGGCTACGTCATTGGGTTTGCCGCCATCACCGGCTGTCGTTTGCTTGGCTACCTTGGCAATGCGAGGATCGGCGGCCATGGCGATAATCGCTTCAACCGCTCCGTTATCAATTTCCTGGCCCTGTTCCAGCCGGTTATAAATGCCGGTCAGGACATCCCGCGCCCGCGTGGCGGCTTCTTCTTCGCCTTCGATTTTCAATTTGGTTCCACGAGCCGCTATATAGACACCCAAGCGGTTTTCGATCGCGACAATATTTCGGTCATATTCGCCAAACAGCTCGCCCAATATCTGTGGATCATCAAATTCCAGATCCAGTTTGATGAGCTTTCCAGCCATTCCGGCTTTCGTTTTTTGGACCATCAGGCAGCGAGTCTTTCTTTGATCTGGCCGGTAAGGCTATTGGGCCCGGCCTGGGTGACTTCAATTTCAACCAAATCGCCGATTTTGAGATCTGGTGAAATGATATGAACGGATTGCAGCCAGGGCGTCTTGCCGATTAACTGACCGTCCAGCTTGCCTTGGCGCTCGAGCAAAATGTCGGTTGTGCGACCCACGGTCTGCTGGTTGAACGCATATTGCTGCTCGTTGAGCAACGCTTGCAGCCTTTGCAGCCGCTCATCCATCACTTCGGGTGCGACCTGTTCGTCCATCATCGCTGCCGGCGTCCCGGGACGAGGTGAATATTTGAAAGAAAAGGCCTGCGAATAATTGGCCTCGCGGACAATCTGCAGGGTTTCTTCAAAATCCTGATCGCTTTCCCCCGGAAAGCCCACAATGAAATCGCCCGAAAGCGCTATATCCGGTCGCACCGCCCTCATTTTCTCGAGAATATCGAGGTAACTATGCGCGCTATGCGAACGGTTCATCGCTTTGAGAATACGATCGCTGCCGGATTGCACGGGGAGATGGAGAAAGGGCATCAACTTGGTCACGTCGCCATGCGCCGCAATCAAACCTTCGGTCATGTCATTGGGATGGCTTGTCATATAGCGGATGCGCTGCAGACCGGAAATCTTGTCGAGCGCCCGGATCAGGCCGTCCAGTCCCTGACGCTGCCCTTTGTCATCTTCACCGTACCATGCGTTGACATTCTGGCCGAGCAGGGTGATTTCGCGGGCGCCGCCATCAACCAGTGCCTTGGCCTCGTCAATCAAGTCCGACCATGGTCGCGAGATTTCCGCACCGCGGGTGTAGGGCACCACACAATAAGTACAAAATTTGTCGCATCCTTCCTGAACGGTCAGAAAGGCGGTTGGTCGCGCCTGTTTCCCGCGGGTTGGCAGGACTTCAAACTTGGAGGCGGCAGGCATATCGGTATCAAGCGCCTTCTTGCCCGATTTTGCCACTTCGATTAGTTCCGGCAACCGGTGATAGGCCTGCGGTCCAACAACAATATCGACGCTGGGTGCGCGGCGGGAAATTTCTTTGCCCTCGGCCTGGGCAACGCAACCCGCGACGGCGATCATCGGGCCAGTGCCGTCTTTTCTGCGCAGCCGTCCGATATCGGAATAGACTTTATCGACCGCCTTTTCCCGGATGTGACAGGTATTCAGCACCACGAGATCGGCGTCTTCGCCGTTTTCCGCGGCGCTCATGCCCTGATCGAGGAGCAATTCGGACATGCGCTCGCCGTCATAGACGTTCATCTGGCAGCCAAAGGATTTGATGTGGAATTTTTTAAGATCGGCTTGAGTCATAGACCGCGCCTATACAATGGGTTTGCCCCCCAGGGAAGCTGAAAGCGGTTCTGCAATCCTTCGCCTGGCCTCGGCGGCAATTTTTTTCCGGCCAGCATGGTGGTCAGGATCGAAGGGTTCAAGAAAATGGACTTCAACTAGAAAACTGCCTCGCCGGGTCAGCAGTCTCCAGGCGTTTGACGGAGCGCTTTCCTCTCCTGTCCAGCCAATTTCAAAGGCATTTTCTCCGTAGTTGAGGAAGATGGGTTGTACAATGATGCCAGGGGGAGGGGGCTCCAGCACTTTCAGCAACGGTGCCTTGAACGGTAACAAGGTTGAACCGTCGGTCGTGGTGCCCTCAGGAAATATAGTGATCGCCCAGGTTTCTTCTAGGGCGTCGCGCAACTGGTTGATTTGCCGAGCGATACCCATCCGGTCCGATCGTGAAACGAACACCGTGTCATTTAGCTTGCAGAGCCAGCCAATGATTGGCCAGTTGCCGATTTCTTCCTTTGAGACAAAGGCCGTGCCACTATGCCCACCGAGAATGGCAATATCCACCCAGGAAATATGGTTGGATATGAAGAATACATCCCGTTTGATCGGAGTGCCGACAATCTTCACCCGAGCGCCGCACCCGAAGGCAGCGATCTTGAGGAAGGTTCTCGGCCATGGATTGGACAACCGCAGCAACCGCCAGACATAGTAAAACGGGATGCAGACAAACAATGCCGCAAAAATCAGCGCCATCCGCAGCGTAAATCTTATATAACCCATTGGGGGCGCTCCATTCCACAACCGATAGGCCATCGGTTGGATGTCACAAGGCCGTGCATCCGGGTCAGGGTTAGGCACGTCAGCTTTTTCTGGCGAGTGATACGCCATAAAGCTCCATGCGATGGTCGACCAAGCGGTATCCGAGCTTCTCAGCAATCTGCTTTTGTAGCGCTTCCAATTCCGGATCGACGAATTCAATTACTTTGCCGGTTTCTACATCAATCAGATGGTCATGGTGCGATTCCGGAACAGCTTCGTAGCGGGCCCGGCCATCACCAAAATCGTGACGGTCCAATATGCCGGCTTCTTCGAACAGGCGAACGGTCCGATAGACGGTTGCGATCGAAATCCGTGAGTCCACCGCTGAAGCCCGTTCGTGCAGGGTTTCAACGTCGGGGTGATCCTCGGCATCGGAAATGACACGGGCTATAACCCGACGCTGGTCGGTGATGCGGAGTCCTTTTTCCGCACATAGTGCTTCAAGATCAATTTTTTGCGGCATGGAACCCTTCCGTTACGCTGGGGAAGACTCTATGCGGGGTGGGCGATATTGCAAAGGGAAAATTGCGGCGCGTTCGCCGCAATTTTCTGAATCCGATGCAACAAGAAACAAGTTTATTTCTTTGAGCCCTTTTTCTTGCCGAGGCCGATGGCCTTAGCAAGCTGACGGCGTTTTTCTGCATAGTTGGGTGCAACCATCGGATAATCGTTGGGCAGTCCCCATTTGGCGCGATAATCTTCCGGCGTCATACCGTAGTGCGTCATCAGATGACGCTTCAGCATTTTCAGCTTCTTGCCATCTTCCAGACAAACGACATAGTCCGGCTTGATCGAGGCTTTAATCGGAACGGCGGGATCAGGACGAGCCTGTTCAGCCGCTTTGCCAGAAAGGCCAGCAAGTGCTCCATGAACACTGCTAATGATAAGCGGTAAATCAGATACCGCGACGCTGTTGTTGCTGACATGTGCGGCAACAATGTCTGAAGTGAGCGTAATCAACGTCTCATTCAGAGCAATTTCTTCCTCTGTCATATTCTTTTACCTTTGTGCGACCATTATTATTATATTGCATATTTTGCGGGCCGTTATTTACACGAACGGTCGGAAGCTGCAACCGCCAAACTGAGCCCCCATTATTTTAGATGGTTAACACGGCTTTGTAAGTAACCGCATCAAACTTTTCCATGTCTGGGCCAGTATAATAGGCTTTCCGCAATCCTATCTGGTGAAAGCCGAACTTCGCATAAAGTTTTTCGGCCGGATTATCCGCCCGCATTTCCAAAAAGACGAAAGCGACTTGCGCCGTGCGTGCGGCTTTCAGCATATGTTCGAGCAACAAATATCCTATGCCGTGGCCTTGGCTATTCGGAGACACCGCAATCATCAGCAGTTCCTCTTCATCGGCGGCCTGTCGGCTGATGACGAAACCGCAGATATTGTCTTGCCGAGTTGCGATCAGCAGTTTGGCACTGGGCATCGAGAGCATCGACCTGCATTGATGGTAGTTCCATCCTTCCCCGTAAGTCTTGGGGAAGGCACATTCCATGACTTCCATCACCGCGCTCAAGTCGGTCAGGTCACCTTCCCGGATGTCCACCGGTCCAAGCGCATGAACGTCCCATGGGCTCTGGCGACTGGCCATCGCTCAGCCGGTTATCGCTGGCTGGGCGTCTGGTTTGCGCCCGTAAGTGGCTGTGGCAGGCATTTTTTTCATCTCGTCGGATACTAAATAGATATATTTCGCATTTGGCAATATTGGAAAGTGAATATCGGAACCGACAGAGGTGGCCAGCTCCGTAGCGGCTGATCCTGCAATAATATCCGCCTTGACCGCGCCTGTTGCTTGTTCTGGCGTGAGCGCGGCAAAAGGTTCTAGTGCCTTGCCATTGCTGGAAAAATTCTGCACGAAATATTCGCCATGGCCTGCCAGCATCGCGATGCATACCGGGAGCGGTACGTCCAATTGCTCCTGCGCCTGCGCTGCCACCAACGCTAGGCAGCTATAGCCCTGGATATTTGCGCCCCAAGCCAAGGCCAGAGCTTTCGCTGCGGAAATGCCGATACGGACCCCGGTGAAGCTTCCCGGTCCGCAATTGACCAATATTTTATCAGCTTTGCCCCGATCGGGAAGCCCGGCAATCGCCGGGATCAGTTTTTCAGCATGGCCGCGACCAATTTCTGCATAGTTCGAAGCAATCAGTACACCATCATCGAATAGCGCAACCGAACAGGCGATGGTGGCTGTGTCGATCGCGAGAAGACGCTCGCCCATCAGACGGTCAGATCAGGCTGTTGAATTTGTCGAATTCCGGGCGTGGGCTGCGATCAAAGATGGTCGACGGATCACCATAGCCCAGCGTGGAAATGAAGTTGGATTTGACACTGGGTTGATCGCCAAAAAATTCCTTGTCGACGGCATCATTATCGAAGCCCGACATAGGGCCGGTGTCGAGGCCAAGTGCGCGGGCCGCCAAGATAAAATAGGCACCCTGCAGCGAGCTGTTGCGCAAAGCATGCACTTTACGGGCTTCAGGATCATCCTCAAACCAGCTTTTCGCGTCGGCGTGCGGGAAAAGTTCTGGCAGATACTCGTGAAAATCCTGGTCCATGCCGATGATGACTGCAGCAGGGGCCTTGCGGATTTTGTCCTGATTGCCTTCGGAAGACAGATCGGCAAGACGATCGCGGGCGGACTGGCTGTGGCACCATATAAGCCGGGCAGGCAGCATGTTCGCGCTGGTGGGCCCCATTTTCATGAGGTTCCAGATCGCGTGCAGCTGATCCACCGATACTGGCTTGTCATGATAGCCGTTATAGGTGCGTGCTTCGAGAAACAGCTGGTCCAGCGCCGCTTGACCGAGTGGTGAGTTCATTGTTCTGCCTTTATTCTGAGAATGTCTAAGCGGCCTGGACGTCGGTGACCTCGGGCACATAATGTTTCAGCAGGGATTCTATTCCGTGCTTTAGCGTCGCGGTCGATGACGGGCATCCGGCGCAGGCGCCCTGCATTTTCAAAAATACGGTGCCTTTGTTGAAGCCGCGATAAATTATATCGCCGCCATCATTGGCAACGGCCGGACGAACCCGCGTCTCGATCAATTCCTTTATCTGTGCCACGATATCGGCGTCTTCCGGATCGTCGTGGACTTCCTCCTCGGGCGGGACGCTGATTTCTCCCGCACTACCCGGTTTGAATAGCGGCAGTCCGGCGGAAAAATGATCGAGCAAGATGCTAAGCACCTGAGGCTTCTGATCGCTCCAGTCTGCTCCTGGTCCGCAGGTCACCGAAATGAAATCTGAGCCAAAGAAAACGCCGGTTACATCCCCCAGCGTGAACAAGGCTTCCGCAAGCGGCGATATATCGGCATCTTCCGGCGACGCAAAATCGCGAGTGCCGTCGGTCATGACCGGCTGCCCGAGCAAGAATTTGAGGGTGGAAGGGTTTGGTGTTTTTTCGGTTTCAATCAACATGCATGTTATCTGGCGATTATAAGCCGTTCGATCAAGGGCTAAACAGCCGATCAAGCCGCTGCGAAGTAAGAATGTAGGGAATATTCACTGGCCAGTAAGATTGGGCCTGCTTATATCCGCTCCATGAAACGATCAACCTGCCATTCGGCTCCGCAATTTTTCTTTTCCTTGCTGCTATTCTGTCTGGTGATGATGCCGGGCATGGCGCTCGCGCAGCAAACCAAGGCCGATGATATAGTCCCTTGGCTTTATGAAAATAGCGACATTCCTATCGATAAGACCTGGACTTTTGGCGAGTTGGACAACGGGATGCGCTATGCAGTCAAGCCAAATGGCGTGCCACCCGGGCAGGTGTCGGTCAGGTTGCGGATTGACGTTGGTTCACTGATGGAGAGCGAAGAAGAGCAGGGATTTGCCCATTTCATGGAACATTTGACCTTTCGCGGTTCGACCCATGTTCCTGACGGCGAGGCAAAGCGCGTTTGGCAGCGGTTGGGAGTCACATTCGGCAGCGATAGCAACGCGGAAACCACCCCGACCCAGACGGTCTACAAGCTGGATTTACCCAACGCTAGCGAAGCCAGCCTCGACGAAAGTCTGAAAATATTATCCGGTATGGTTCGTTCACCGGGACTGAGTGCAACGGCAATCAATGCGGAACGCCCTGTGGTTCTGGCGGAATTGGCCGAGCGAGCTGGTCCTCAGACCAAGGTCCAAAATGCCACACGGGAATTATTCTTTGCCGGCCAGCGCTTGGCCAATCGAGCGCCCATCGGTACACCCGAAACGTTGGGCGCTGGGACGCCGACGATGCTGAAACTGTTTCATCAGCGCTGGTATCGCCCCGAAAAGGCGGTCATCGTTATCGCAGGCGACGGTGATCCGGCGCTTTTTGTGAAGCTGCTGAACAAGCATTTTTCCCAATGGCAGGGAAGGGGCGAAGCCGGTATAATTCCGGATTTCGGTCAACCGCAGGAAGTGAGCGATATCAGCCAGATCCTGATCGAACCGACATTGCCACGGTTCATTTCCATGATCATCGCACGGCCTTGGGAACAGGTCGAAGATACCATCGTTTACAATCAGCAAATATTGATCGACTTGCTGGCGCTGCAAATGATCAACCGCCGCCTGGAAGCGCGCGCAAGAGCCGGAGGCAGTTATTTGCAGGCCAGCGTCGGACAGGATAATGTCAGCCGCTCGGTTGATGGAACGTTTGTCAGCATCATCCCGCTCGGCGACGACTGGGAGGCCGCTCTCAAGGATGTTCGGGGAGTCATCAGCGATGCCACAACG
>PFJE01000137.1:35214-35427 GCA_002783865.1 Sphingomonadales bacterium CG_4_10_14_3_um_filter_58_15 | reverse complement strand
GCCATTGGAGTGGAAAGCTATCAAACGGAAGCGGCGCGAAAACAGGCGGATAATATCATAAACGCCGTCGATATTCACGAAACCGTAGCCACGCCGCAGGTGGCGCTCGATGTTTTTCGCGCGATGCGTGATCTGTACACGCCCGAACGGCTGCTGGATTCGACCCGTAAGCTATTTTCGGGGGTCTCTACCCGCGCCCTGCTGACTTCGCCG
>PFJE01000137.1:34880-35180 GCA_002783865.1 Sphingomonadales bacterium CG_4_10_14_3_um_filter_58_15 | reverse complement strand
CAGCGTTAAGGCGTTCTGTCGATGCCGCCAGCGATGTTCGCGTTGCCCAATCCGATATCGGATTCGAGTCGCTCAAGAAGATCGGTAAAAAGGGAACGATCAAATCATCCCTGAAATTAGAGCATTTCGATATGGAGCAGCTGGAACTTGCAAATGGCGTGAGGGTGCTGCTGTTCCCGAACACGGCCGAGCGCAACAAGATCATGGTCAATGCGCGCTTTGGTAATGGCTACAGAGGTCTGCCGTCCGATCAGGAAACCCTCGCCTGGTCCGGCGGTCTTGCCCTGATGGCGAGCGGTG
>PFJE01000137.1:33811-34781 GCA_002783865.1 Sphingomonadales bacterium CG_4_10_14_3_um_filter_58_15 | reverse complement strand
ATACACGGCCCTCCGATCTCGAGGACCAGCTGCATTTGATCGCCGCAAAACTGGCATTTCCTCGATGGGACGCAGCACCCGTTCTTCGTAGCAAGGCAGCGGCCCTGATCGGTTATGACAGCTTTTCGGCTTCGCCGCAGGCGGTTATGGAGCGCGATCTGGAATGGCTTCTGCGCGGCAAGGATCCACGATGGAAAACCCCCGATAAAGCGGATTTCAGACAGCTGACAGCCGAGAATTTCAAACAGTTCTGGGAACCGATACTGGCCAGTGGACCAGTAGAACTTATGCTGTTCGGTGATTTTGACCGAGATCAGGTGGTCGAGTCCGTTCTGAAGACCTTTGGCGCGCTGAAAAGGCGTGAACCGCAGGCCGTTCCGGCAGACGCCGCTTCTCCGCAGTTCCCGTCACAACAAGCCGGCCCCGTAGTCCTTGTCCACAAGGGCGACAAGGAACGGGCCGCAGCCATGGTGGCTTGGCCGACTGGAGGCGGACTGGAAAATGTGCGGGAAAGCCGCAAGCTCGAAGTGCTGACGTCGATTTTCAATGATAGGCTGTTTGAAATTCTCCGCTCCCAACAGGGTGCAAGTTATAGTCCGCAGGTCGTAAACAGCTGGCCGGTTGATTTCAAATCGGGTGGTTATATCGGTGCGCAGAGCCAGTTGACCCCCGCCAATATCGATCGTTTTTACAATGTCGTGGAATCGATAGCCAAGGACCTGCGGGACAAACCGGTTGGCGCTGATGAATTGCAGCGGGTGGTGGAACCATTGCGCCAGCTCATCGCCCGTGCCAGCAGTGGCAACAGCTTCTGGATGAGCCAGCTGGAAGGGGCGAGCTTTAATCCTCAGAAATTTGTTGCTCTACAGACCCTTCTTAGTGACTACACCGTCATCACTCCGGAAGATGTGCAAGCTCTGGCCATCAAGTATCTTGATGAGAAAAAAACTTGGAAGCTGGCCGTCCTGCC
>PFJE01000137.1:31476-33785 GCA_002783865.1 Sphingomonadales bacterium CG_4_10_14_3_um_filter_58_15 | reverse complement strand
ACAATGATCCGGTTGCGCTGCCATCAGAGGCAGCAGTCAGCCATTAGATCGAGTCTACCAGCGCCAGTATCTGTTCGTTTGTAGGGCGTTTTTTATAATCGCCGGAAACCGACTTCGCGATGATCTTTCCGGACCTGTCGATCAAGAACACCGAAGCATAAGGAACGCCAACAGCGCGACCTTTGGTATAATGCGGATCGCGCAATCCAAAAGCGTCAATCACCGTCGATGACTGGTCGGACAGCATATCATATTGCAACATCTGGTTTTTCGAAAAACGGTCCTGCTGGTCTGGACTGTCATAACTGAGGCCGTAAAGTTTATAGCCGCGGTCCTTCAGGTCACCGACGATGGCGTTGATCGATTTCAACTGTGTCTGGCAATAGGGACACCATTCCACCGAGCGGGTAAACACCACAAGGACAGGGCCCTTTTGCAGAATCTGACCCAAATTGGTCTCGCCTTCGGTGGTCAGCAAACTGGCTTCCACAGGAACCTGTTCCCCAACCGCCAGGCCAGCATCGATGCTTTCCGCTTTGGTAATCGGTGCAACGACTGTTTCCGGTTTGCCTTCCAACTGCTTGCTGCTTTGGGATTCTCCTTGGGGCGCGGGCTCCGAACAGGCGGACAGTGCTACCACTATAAACGAAGACAGGACTAAAGCGGTTCGTCTCATGATAGGATCCATTCCATTATCTCTGCAGTAGTTCGCGGCTATCAGCCCTTTCGTTACAACGCTCGAAATCTATGTTGGTTTAGCCACGAACTTCCGCCAAACCTCGCTAATACCGGGGTTATCATCACAAAACATATTTGGACAGATCAGTATCTTTGGCGACATCCGAAAGCTGTTTTTCGACATAGGCCTTGTCGATACTGATTTCTTCGCCAACACGGTCTTCGGCGGTGAAGCTGATTTCTTCGAGCAGCTTTTCCATAACCGTCTGGAGTCGACGCGCACCGATATTTTCAACCGACTCGTTCACATTAGCTGCAATTTCAGCAAGCTTCTCGATGGCATCTTTGGTGATGCTGATCTTGACGTCCTCGGTGCCGAGCAGAGCGATATATTGCTCTGGCAAATTAGCCTTGGTTTCCGTCAATATACGAACAAAGTCGGCCTCGGTCAGCGCACGCAGCTCCACCCGGATCGGCAGGCGGCCCTGAAGTTCGGGGAGCATGTCGCTCGGCTTGGATATGGAAAAAGCCCCGGATGCAATGAACAGGATATGATCCGTTTTCATCGGTCCATATTTGGTCGCAACGGTTGTCCCTTCGATAAGCGGCAGTAGATCGCGCTGAACACCTTCTCGGCTTACCGAACCGCCGCGCATATCGCTGACTGCGATCTTGTCTATCTCGTCCAAGAACACGATACCATTGGACTCGGCGTCCGATATTGCGGCCCTCGAAATATCTTCATCATCCAGACGTTTGTCCGATTCTTCTTCAACCAGTTTGTCCCAGGCATCTGCGACGCGCATTTTCCGGCGCTTCAGGCGGTTTTGGTTCAGCGCCTTGCCCATCATGTCGGACAGATTGATCATCCCGACCTGACCGCCCATGCCGGGAATGTCCATCGGCATATTCGGCGTGTCTTCGACTTCAATCTCGATCTCGGTGTCGTTCATATGATTGTCGACAACCCGTTGCCGGAAACTTTCCCGTGTCGCTTCACTGGCATTTTCTCCACACAACACGTCGAGCAGCCTCTTCATGGCAGCTTCTGCTGCAGCCTCGTGGACCGCCAGTCGCCGGCGTTCCCGTTCGAGACGGACAGCTTCTTCGGCGAGATCACGGGCAATCTGCTCGACATCCCTGCCGACATAGCCGACCTCGGTGAACTTGGTAGCTTCAACCTTGATAAACGGAGCGTCGGCGAGCTTCGCCAGGCGCCGGGAAATCTCGGTCTTGCCGCAACCGGTGGGGCCGATCATCAGGATATTTTTGGGGGTCACTTCTTCGCGCAACTCAGCAGGAAGCCTTTGGCGGCGCCAGCGGTTTCGTAACGCGACGGCGACCGCTCGTTTGGCGTCTTGCTGGCCGATAATATGCTCGTCCAGCGCCTTGACTATGGCTTTGGGGGTCAGGTTCGCCTGCATGCTAATTTTCTCTTCGTTCATGTTGAGGGGGATGACTGGAACTAGGATTCGCTGTCGAGCGTTTCAATCGTGATCTCGTCATTGGTGTAGACGCAGATTTCCGCAGCAATTTCCATCGCCTTTTTGGCCAGTTTCTCGGCGTCCTTCTCATAGTCCATCAACGCGCGAGCCGCAGAGAGGGCAAAGTTGCCGCCAGACCCGATCGCG